>JBFWIY010000339.1:0-4034 GCA_050255855.1 Desulfovibrionaceae bacterium | reverse complement strand
CAGTCGGCGGTCTTGATGGCCAGGGCGGCGCCGGGCCGGGCGGGGGCCACGCCGTCGCCTTCGAGGGTGGCCAGGGTTTCCGGGGTCTGGGGGGCGGGGTCGATGTGGACGAGGTCGCCGTGGACCTGGCGGCATTCGCACCAGGCGTTGACGCCGAGGCGGCGGGCCAGGGTGCGGCGGTTGTCGGCCACGGCGGCGGGGTCGTCGCCCACGTCGTAGGAGAGGTTGGCCTCGGCGAAGGGGGGGCGGCTGGCCCCGCCGCGCCGGGTGGTGAAGGCGCAGTGCACGCGGCGCAGGGCCTCGCAGCCGGGGAAGGTGAAGGGGAAGAAGACTATGGGCGGCATATGCCCTCGCTGGAGCAGACGATGTGGACCGGCCGGTCCCAGGGGTCGTGGGGGAGTTCGGGCACGAGCTGGAAGCCGTAGCACACGCCCACGGTGAGGCAGGTGGTCCATTCGGGGCGGGCCAGGACGCGGTCGAAGTACCCGCCGCCGTAGCCCAGGCGGAAGCCCTGGCGGTCGAAGGCCACGCCCGGGACCAGGGCCACGTCCGGGGGCTCGGGGGTCAGGGGGCAGTGGTCGCCGGGTTCGGGGATGCCGAAGGGCCCGGTGGCGCAGATGTCGTCGTAGTCGTCCACGCAGGCCAGGTCCATGACGCCGGGTTCGGCCGGGCGGCAGCGGGGCAGGAGTGTGGTCATGCCGCGGTTGAAGCATTCCACGAGCAGGGGGCGCAGGTCGATCTCGTGGCGGATGGGCCAGTAGAGCAGGGCGGAGCGGGCCGAGCGCCAGCGGGGCAGGGAGCGCACGGCGCTGATGACGGCGAGGTTGGCGAGGTGGGCCTCCTCGGCGGTGACGGCGTTGCGTCGGTCGAGCATGCCGCGGCGCAGGTCGGTCTTGAGGTCGGGTTGCATCCGGCGGAGTCCCTGTTTATCCTTGGGGGTGCGGAGGGGAGGCGTGACCATGGGGAACGAAGCGTGAGCGACGAAGCATGGCGGCGACCCGGATCCGTGGTCTTCCTGGTAAAGGGTTTTGGCCGGGGAGTCCAGCGGGCCGGGTCGGGCGCAAAGGAGCGGACATGAACGGGCAGGACGCGGGGTACTGGATCGCCTTCGGGGACGTGCACGAGCGGCCGGAGAACGCCGGTCGCATCCCGGGGATCCGGGAGGCGGCCGGGGTGTTGATTTCCGGGGACATGACCAACAGGGGGGGCACGGGGGCGCTCTCCCGGGTGCTGGACGCGGTGCGGGCGGCCAATCCGCGGGTGCTGGCGCAGATCGGCAACATGGACCCCGAGGACCTGACCGCGCGCCTGGAGCGGGACGGGGCCAACCTGCATTTGCAGGTGGTGAACCTGAACGATGGTTCCGAAATGCCGCCGGTCTATGCTTTCGGGGTCGGGTATTCCACGCCGACGCCTTTCGGAACCCCGAGCGAGGTTCAGGACACCCAGCTGGAGCAGTGGCTGGAGGAGACCTGGGCCCGGGTGCCGGACGACGCCCACACCATCGCCGTGATCCACAACCCGCCGGTGCACACCATGTGCGACCGGCTGGCCTCCGGGGCCCACGTGGGCAGCCCGGCGGTGCGGCGCTTCCTGGAGGCGGCCCAGCCCGACCTGTGCATCACCGGCCACATCCACGAGTCCCGGGCCGAGGACCGCATCGGCCGGACCGTGATCGTCAACCCGGGCATGCTGGCTCAGGGCGGCTACGTGCGCATCGACCTGACCCCGGACGGCCCGGCCGCCCGGCTGCTGACCCTCTAGGGATCCTCGTGGCCTGGAAACTGCGCTGCATCTTCACCGGGCGGCTCAAGGAGCCGTTCGCCCGGGACTGGTTCGAGCACTATCGCGGCCGCCTGGCCCCGCACGTGCAGTTCACCGAGACGGTGCTGCGCGACGCGGACGGCCGCCTGCCGCCCGAGCGGCGGCGCGAGGCCGAGGGCAAGGCCATCCTGGAGGCCCTGGGCCCCGGGGACCTGCCCGTGGTCCTGGACGAGCGCGGCCGGGACTGCACCTCGCGCCAGTTCGCGGACCGGCTGCGGGGCTGGTTCGAGGACCCGGGCCGCACGCCCTGCTTCGTCATCGGCGGGCCCTACGGGTTCGGGGACGAGGTGCGCCGCCGCGCGGCCATGCTGCTGCGCCTGGGGAGCATGACCTGGCCGCACGAGCTGGCCCGGGTGATGCTCATGGAGCAGCTCTACCGGGCGGTGAGCATCCTCAAGGGCTCGCCGTACCATCACGACTGAAAACCATCCGAAAGGGAGACCCGCCATGCTGGATTTCGACTATCTGGACCGCCTGGAGCACTTCATGGACTCCGGGGACATGGAGTTCGAGTTCGAATACGGGGAGGAGGAGAAGCGCGGGGCCATCCTGGACTTTCTGGAGCGGCTCATGGACCTGGCCGAAAAGGCCGACGCCATGGCCACCAAGCTGATCTTCAAGCAGGACTACCTGAACAAGGCCCTGGGGGTCGAGGAGGAAGCGGACACGGAGTCCGCCCCGGACCCCAACGGCCCCAAGATCGACCCCGCGGGCGTGCAATAGGGTTTTCCGTTCCCGCTCGGGCCGGACCGGGAAGGGCGCTCGAAGCGCGTGCCGCAGGGCACGGCTTCGCAGCGCCTTTTTCGTTTCCGGCCCGGGGCGGAAAAAAACGGGCCGGGGCGCATGCGCCCCGGCCCGTTCGCGTGGGTGGTCGTGGGGCCGGTCCTACAGGTCGTCGCGGTACACCGCCCCGGTGGAGGCGGAGGTGACCAGGCGGCTGTAGCGGCGCAGCAGCGGGGAGGCGATCTCGCGCTGCATGGGGGTCCAGCCCTTGCGGCGCTCGGCCAGCTCCGCGTCGCTGACCGCGAGGTGGATGGTGCGCTTCGGGATGTCGATGTCGATGGCGTCGCCGTCGCGCACCAGGCCGATGGGCCCGCCCGAGGCCGCCTCGGGGGACACGTGGCCGATGGCCGCGCCGCGGGTGCCGCCGGAGAAGCGGCCGTCGGTGATGAGGGCCACGGAGGCGTCCAGGCCCATGCCCGCGATGGCCGAGGTGGGGGTGAGCATCTCGCGCATGCCCGGGCCGCCCTTGGGGCCTTCGTAGCGGATCACCACCACGTCGCCGGGCTGGATCCTGCCGCCGAGGATGGCGGTCACGGCCTCGTCCTCGCCGTCGAACACGCGGGCGACGCCGTGCTGGGTGAGCATGCTCGGGGCCACGGCGGCCTGTTTCACCACGCAGCCGTCCGGGGCGATGTTGCCGCGCAGGATGGCCAGGCCGCCCTGGGGCGAATAGGGCTTCTCCAGGGGGTGGATGACCTCGGGGTCGCGGTTTTTGGCGCGCAGGGCCTCCAGGTTCTCGCCCACGGTCTTGCCGGTGACGGTGCGGGCGGAGAGGTCCAGGTGGCCGCCCTTGACCAGTTCGGTCATGACGCCGGGGATGCCGCCGGCGCGGTCGAGCTCCTCGATGTGGTGGGGCCCGGCCGGGGAGAGGTGGCAGAGGTTGGGGACCTTGTTGGAGGCGTCGTTGAAGATCTCCAGGGTCAGGGGCAGGCCCGCCTCCTTGAAGACCGCGGGCAGGTGCAGCACGGTGTTGGTGGAGCAGCCGAGCGCCATGTCCATGGCCACGGCGTTGCGCACGGCGGCCTCGGTGACGATGTCGCGCGGGCGCAGGTTCTGCTCCAGGAGCTGCATGACCTGCTGGCCCGCGGTCTTGGCCAGCCGGATGCGCGCGGCGGACACGGCCGGGATGGTGCCGTTGCCGGGCAGGGCCAGGCCGATGGTCTCGGACAGGCAGTTCATGGAGTTGGCCGTGAACATGCCGGAGCAGGACCCGCAGCCCGGGCAGGCGCTCATCTCCAGGGCCACGAGCTCGTCGTCGCTGATGAGCCCCTTTTTCTTGCGGCCCACGGCCTCGAACACGCTGATGAGGTCCTTGTCGCGGTCGGCCCCGCCGCCCAGCATGGGGCCGCCGGAGACCATGATGGCGCGGATGTTGATCCGGTGCAAGGCCAACAGCAAGCCGGGCACCAACTAGTCGCAGGTGGTGA
>JBFWIY010000338.1:0-4044 GCA_050255855.1 Desulfovibrionaceae bacterium | reverse complement strand
CGGACGGCTGTTGGCCGCCGTGGGCCAGCCCCGGCCGGGCGACGAGGCCTGGACCTTCCCCCTGATCTACACCTTCGACGGCCGGGACCGCACCATCGGCGAGCTGGTGGTCCAGCCCGACGCCGAGTGGCGGCGGCGGCAGATCCTGGACAAGACGGGGCCGGTCCTCCTGCACCAGGCCCTGCTCATCCTCATCATCGCGGGATTCCTCTTCCTGCTCTTCCGCACCATGGTGGTCCGCCACCTGCACCGCGTCGCCGGCTACCTGCGCGGCCTGGACCTGAGCCATCCCGAGGTCCCCCTGCGCCTGGACCGCCCGGAGCACGACGAACGGCGGCACGACGAGCTGGACGACGTGGTCCAGGCCGTCAACACCATGACCCGGGACCTGGGCGAGGCCTACACCCGCCAGTACCAGGAGCTCCAGCTGCGGCGCGAGGCCGAGGCCCGGCTGCGCGAGGCCCACGCCGCCATGGAGGACAAGGTGGCCGAGCGCACCCGGGAGCTGGCCGAGGCCAAGGAGCTGGCCGAGGCCGCCAACCAGGCCAAGAGCGAATTCCTGGCCAACATGAGCCACGAGATCCGCACCCCGCTCAACGGGGTCATGGGCATGCTCCAGCTCCTGGGCGAGTCCGAACTCACCCCGGAGGCCCGCGAGTACCTGAACGTGGGCATGGACTCCAGCCGCACCCTCATGGCCGTCATCAACGACGTGCTGGACTTCTCCAAGATCGAGGCGGGCAAGGTGCAGATCCAGTCCCAGCCCTTCGTGCTGGAGGAGCTGGTGCGCTCCGTGATGCACAGCTTCCGCAAGCAGGCCGAGGACAAGCGCCTCACCCAGGAGGTCCACGTCAGCGAGGTCCTGCCGCGCGTCTTCCGCGGCGACCCGGCGCGCATCCGCCAGGTGCTCTTCAACCTGGTGGGCAACTCCATGAAGTTCACCGAGACCGGCTCCGTCGCCGTGGAGGTCTACGCCCTGCCCCCCCAGACCGCCTCCGGCCGCCCCCGGCTGCTCTTCTCCGTGGAGGACACCGGCATCGGCATCCCCGACGACAAGCTCGAAGTGATCTTCGAGCCCTTCACCCAGGGCGACGGCACCCTGCGCAAGCGCTTCACGGGCACGGGCCTGGGCCTGGGCATCGTGCGGCGGCTGGTGGGGCTCATGGGCGGCCACGTGGCCGTGGACAGCACCGAGGGCCAGGGCACCACCATCTACTTCTGCCTGACCCTGGACCACGCCGAGCCCGGCGACGCGCCCGAAGACGCGCTCCCGACCCGGCCCGCCCCGCCGCCCGGCCCGGCCCCGGCCACGCCCTCCGGCCGCGCCCCGCGCATCCTCCTGGCCGAGGACAACCGCGTCAACCGCATCGCCCCCCTGCACTTCCTCAAGCGCCTGGGCTACGAGGTGGCCGTGGCCGAAAACGGCGAAGAGGTGCTGGAGCTGCTGGAGCACCACGGCCCCTTCGACCTGGTGCTCATGGACGTGCAGATGCCGGTCATGGACGGCGAGGAGGCCACCCGGCGCATCCGCGCCTCGGACCGCCCCTGGGCCCGCATCCCCATCCTGGCCCTCACGGCCTACGCCCAGAGCTCGGACCGCCAGCGCTTCCTGGACGCGGGCATGGACGGCTACCTGGCCAAGCCGGTGGACCTCGGGACCCTGGCCGAGGAGCTGGCCCGGTTTTTCCCGCAACCGGCGTGAACCCCTTGACTTGCGGGGCCCGGGCTTTGATAATCGGCGCGCGTCCCGGCCGGGACGCCAGACCCTAGCCCGGGAGGCCCGGACGTGCGACAGATCGGCTTTCTGGCCGTGGCGGCCGCGGTGGTGCTCACCCTGATCCTGCTTTCCCACACCACCCAGCCCCGACGCGATGCGGGCGACGTGGAGCAGGCCCTGCTCGGCCACTGGGTGGCGGAGAACGGCGACGACCTCTACTGGGACCAGAACCTGGTCACGGCCGTCACCCGCACGGGCACCCACAGCTACCACCCCTGGCGCGTGCTCATGAGCAACGAGTCCGAAGGCTGGGTCCGGGTGCTCATCGCCAACAACGCGGGGGAGAACGTGGTCCGCCTCATCCGCTTCAATCCCGACCGCAAGAGCTACCAGACCAGCCTGCGCCTGACCGACCCCGACGGCCGCGTCCTGGACCAGGTGGTCACGGTCACGTACCAGGGCGCCGACCGCAAGCCCTGACCCTCCGGGGGGGCTGAAACTTTTTCGCCCGGCCCGGCATCCTTCTTCCGACGGCCACGGACCGTCGGGAGATGACCCACACCGACAACCTCACCGAACTGCGGCGGCGCATCCTGGCCGACCCGGAACTGACGCGCTGGCTGGGCTCGCTCATGGTCGCCGGGGAGCTCGTGCCGGAGGTGGTCCGCCTGGGCGAGCGCCTCGGCCTGCCCGTGGACGAGGCCGAGGTGCGCCGCCACTTCAAGGTCCCGGCGGACCCGGCCGACGCCAAGCCCGGCGCGCCGGACCACCCGCGGCGATGAACAACGCCCGGACGGGGCGGAGCGGAAACCGGAACAGGGATGGGGCGGGGCCGGACGGCCCGGGTGACTAACAAGAATGTCTGAGGCGAACGGCTGAAACGGACGGCTAGAACGGGCGGAAGGTGATGCGGACCTTGCCGGAATCGCACACGAAGCGGATGCCCCGAGTCTTCCAGACCTCGGCCACCTTGTCGGAGCTGAAACGCTGCTCCGCGCTCATGCGCTTGTCCTGCACCAGGGTGTGGGTGCTCTTGTAGACCACGTGCTGGGCCTCGTCCATGAACTCGGCCTCCACGGTGACGAAGAGGTCGCCGCCCAGATACTCGATGGTGTAGCCGTAGTCCCCCTGGGGAAAGGAGAGCTGCCAGCTCTGCCCGCGGTCCAGCACCATCTCCGCGGGCCGCACCCCGGGGACGGCCAGGGCATGCCCGGCAAGGGCCAGGGCCAGCAGCAGGGCGGCCCCGAGCAGAATTTTCGGCGTAGCGCGTCGATATATGGTCATGTCGCTATGATCGTTGGACAACCCGGCAATCCGCCGGGCTGCTGTGCCCGTTTGATTTTGTCATACCCCGCGCCCGCTTCCCTGTCCAGCCGGACCGCATCGCCCGATGGGACCTGGCCCAATCGTGCGAAACGGCCCGCCCCGTCCGCGGACAGCGGCGCGCCTCAGTCCAGCCCCCGGAGCAGGGCCTGGACGACCGCCTCGGCCGAGCCCCCGCCGGGCACCAGGCCGCTCAGCCCGGCCTCGAAAAAGGCCGCCCAGTCGCGCGGGTGCTCCGGGTCCGCCACGCAGAGCACCGCCATGCGCCCGGCCGGGCCCTCCAGGTCCCGCACGGCCCGGAGCAGGGCCAGGTCCTCGGCCTCGCCCCCGGTCCCGGACAGGATCAGGGCGCGCGGCCGCTCCTCCCCGGCCTCGGCCAGGGCGGCGAGGAGCGCCTCGCCCTGCCCCGCCGTCCGCACCGCAAACCCCGCGGCCTCCAGCACGGGCCGCAGGGCGTCGCCGCCCGAGAGCAGCACCGGCATCCCGCCGGGTGCGGCCGCGGCCGCCGGAGCAACGGGGGCTGCCGGGGACTCGCCTTCGGATCCGCCTTCGGATTCGGGCCCGGATTCGGCCCCGGATCCGGGCGAAACCGGGGCCCAGGCATCCTCCTCGGGCACGGCCTGCACGCGCAGGGTGACGTACACGCTGGTGCCCTGGCCCACGGTGCTGTCCACCACCACCGCGCCGCCCATAAGCTCCACCATGTGCCGCACGATGGCCAGGCCCAGGCCCGCGCCCCGGTGCCGCCGGGTGTAGGAGTCGTCGCCCTGGACGAAATCGCTGAACACGGCCTCCAGCTGGGCCTCGGGGATGCCCACCCCGGTGTCGTGCACGGCCAGCAGCAGCCGCAGCACGGGCCGGGGTCCGGCCTCGTCCGGGCGGCAGGCCGGACCGGCCAGGCCCACCTCCACCCGCACCGAGCCCTGCTCCGTGAACTTCACGGCGTTGGCCGTCAGGTTGTGCAGCACCTGGCGCAGGCGCGTGGCGTCGCCCCGGAGCATGGC
>JBFWIY010000337.1:0-4052 GCA_050255855.1 Desulfovibrionaceae bacterium | reverse complement strand
CGCCGCTTCCCCCCACCCCACTAAAAAGGTCTGGGGGAAGGGGAAGGGGGTCCGGGGGAAGGGGAAACCCCCTCTCCTCAAGAGGGGTTTTCCCCTTCCCCCGGTTCGCGTCGCCTCCCCGCCCCGGCCCGGCCTTGCCAACCGGCGTTCGGATTCCTATAGTCCGGTCCCGGTCGCCGGCTCGGGACCGGCCGTCCGGTTTTTCCGGCTCTGGCCGGCAAGGAGGCGCCCATGCCGCAACTCGGCCCCCACATTTCCATATCCGACGCCCAGCTGCTCACCAAGGTTCTCGGCCTGGTGGACCTGGAGCGGTTCACCCGCTGGCCCGACGACGTGAAGAAGCTGGCCTGGGACCTCTCGGCCGAGCTGTTCCTGGTGCGCTACAATCCCTTTGTGGACCCGGGGCTGGTGCGCGAGTCGGTCTGGCGGCGGCTGAACATGGCCAAGCCGACCCTGTCCGGCGACTACCCCAAGATCCTCAGCGCGGCGGTGGACGAGTTCTGGAACGTGTTCGAGGAGGACCAGGCCTTCAAGGCCCGGGTGGTGGACCGGCTGCGCGACCTGCTGCCCGACGACGCGGTGGACGACGCCCCCAACACCCGGGTGGAGTGCTGCACCGACGCCACGGACCTGCGCGTGGAGCTGCCCATGCTGGCGCTGTTCCCGGAGACGGCCGAGCAGATCGTGGCCGTGGTGCGCCTGGCCGGGGAGCTGGGGTTCGGCATCATCCCGCGCGGGGGCGGCACCGGGCTCACGGGCGGGGCCATTCCCATGGCCCGGCGCAGCGTGGTGCTCTCGCTCTCGCGCTTCAAGGACATCCTGAGCGTGGACGCCCAGAAGGGCGTCATCTGCGTCCAGTCCGGGGTCATCACCCTGAAGGCCATCCAGGCCGCGGCCAGGCAGGGCATGCTGCTCACGGTGGACCCGGCCTCCAAGCAGGCCTCGTCCATCGGCGGCAACGTGAGCGAGAACTCGGGCGGGCCCTTCGCCTTCGAGTACGGCACCACCATCGACAACCTGCTGTCCTGGCGCATGGTGCGGCCGTCGGGCGAGCTCATCGAGGTGCGCCGCCGGGACCACCCGCGCCACAAGATCTTCGAGACCGACACCGCGGTCTTCGACGTGTACGACGCGGCCGGGTCGCTCACGGACACCGTGACCCTGCGCGGGGACCAGCTGCGCGGCCCGAACCTGGGCAAGGACGTGTCGGACAAGTGGCTGCACGGCCTGCCCGGGGTGCAGAAGGAGGGCGTGGACGGGATCATCCTGGACGCCTGCTTTGTGCTCCACCCGGCCCCGGCGCACTCGCGCGTGCTCTGCCTGGAGTTCTACGGCCGCAGCCTGCGCAACTCCACCCTGGTCATCAAGGACGTGGTAGGCCTGCGCGACAGGATTCGCCACGAGGGCGACCTGGTGAAGATTTCGGCCCTGGAGGAGTTCGGCAAAAAGTACGTCCAGGCCATCGAGTACCAGAAGAAGTCCGACCGCTACGAGGGCGACCCCATCTCGGTCATCATCCTCCAGCTGGACTCGGACGACCGCGACGCCCTGGACCAGGCCGTGGACACCATCGTGGCCCTGGCCGAGCCCTACGAGGGCGTGGACATCTTCGCCGCGGCGGACGAGCGCGAGGCGGAGATCTTCTGGGAGGACCGGCACAAGCTCTCGGCCATCTCCAAGCGCACGTCCGGGTTCAAGATCAACGAGGACGTGGTCATTCCGCTGCCCATCGTGCCGGAGTTCGCCCGGTTTTTGGAGGACCTGAACCTGGTGTACCTGGCCAAGGCCTACCGCACGGCCCTGCAACAGGTGCGCGACCTGCCCGGGTTCCCGGCCGGGGACAAGCGCGTGGAGGAGGGCATGGCCCGGGCCCAGGCCATCCTCAAGGGCGAGACGACCAGCGCCGAGGTGAGCGAGGACGAGCAGCAGGCCCAGATCCGCTACGTGTTCCGCGAGCTGCGCGACACCCACCCCAAGCTGGACCGGGAGATCGGGGCCATCGTGGACCGGCTCTTCGCCACGCGGGTGGAGATCGCCAACCACATGCACGCGGGCGACGGCAACTGCCACGTGAACCTGCCCGTGAACTCCAACGACGCCGAGATGCTGCGCCTGGCCCACGAGGCGGCCGAGGCGGTGATGGTCAAGGTGCTGGAGCTGGGCGGCCAGGTCTCGGGCGAGCACGGCATCGGGATCACGAAAATCGCCTTTCTGGACGAGGCCAAGATCGAGGCCCTGCGCAGGTACAAGGCCGAGGTGGACCCCAAGGGCATCCTGAACCCGGGCAAGCTCACCCGGCGCGAGCTGCCCAGCGAGCCCTTCACCTTCTCCTTCAACCGCCTGATCCAGGACCTGGACAAGACCGCCCTGCGCGACAAGGAGGCCCTCACCTCGCTGTTGCGCAACATCCAGACCTGCACCCGCTGCGGCAAGTGCAAGGGCGTGTGCCCCATGTACCACCCCAGCCGGGGCATCATGTACCACCCGCGCAACAAGAACATCTCGCTCGGCGCGCTGCTGGAGGCCATCTACTACTCCCAAGTGCAGCGCGGGGCCCCGGACGAGGGCCTGCTGGCCAAGCTGCGCGACATCATGGAGCACTGCACGGCCTGCGGCAAGTGCACGGCCGTGTGCCCGGTGAAGATCGACTCCGCCGGGGCGGCGCTCAAGATGCGGGCGTTCCTGGACTTCAAGGGCCGCTCGGGCCACCCGCTCAAGACCATGGTGCTGAAACATCTGGCCCAGGATCCGTCGCGCCGCCTGCCGGGCGCGGCCAAGCTCATGGCGCTGGGCCAGCGCGCGGGCAACGCGGGCGTGAGCCTGCTGCCCGCCTTCTGGCGCAAGCGGCGGGAGAATCTGTTGTTGCAGGGCCCGGGCCCGGGCGTGGATTTCACGAACCTGATCCAGGAACTACGCCTGGACGAGCAGTGCGTGTTCAAGCGGCCGGGCGCGGCCGCGGACGACACGGTGCTCTATTTCCCGGGCTGCGGGGCCGGGCTGTTCGCCACGGACGTGGGCCTGGCCACGCTCGCGGTGCTGCTGGCGAGCGGGGCCAACGTGGTGCTGCCGCCGCGGCATCTGTGCTGCGGGTACCCGCTGCTGGCGAGCGGGTGCGAGGAGGCCTACAAGGTGAACCGGCACCGGACGTTGCAGGAGCTCATCGACCTGCTCATCGTCACGGGCAAGGCCGGGCTCAAGGCCACCACCCTGGTGACGGCCTGCGGCACCTGCCGGGAGTCGCTGAGCACCTATGATTTCGCCACGGAGCTGGCCGAGCCCCTGCGCCACGTGGACGTGCTGCAATTCGCCCTGCAACGCCTGCCCGAGCGGCCGCGGCCCGCGGAGGACGCGGCCGGGAGCCGGGTCATCTACCACGCGGCCTGCCACGCCGAGTGGACGGACACGCCCAAGGCCAAGGCCCCGGAACTCTATCGCAAGGGCCTGGAGAAGGCGGCCGGGGTGCGGGCGGAGCTGTCCCCGTACTGCTGCGGCGAGTCGGGCCTGGGCGCGCTCACCAGCCCGGACATCTACAATCGCCTGCGGGAGCGGAAAAAGGACCAACTGGCGCGGGACCTGGAGTCCCAGCCCGAGGCCCCGGTGGTGGTGGGCTGCCCGTCCTGCCGCATGGGCATCAAGCGCTGCCTGATCCAGCTCAACCGCCGTGGCACCCCGGTCCTCCACGCCTCGGAATACCTGGCCCAGCAGCTCCTGGGTCCGAAGTGGAAGAAGGAGCTGAAGGCCAAGCTGGCCGGGGCGGAACGGAAGGGGAAGGCGGTGGTGGTGGAATAGAGAAATGATTGGTTAATAATCTATCTGCGATGTTATGGGTCGCTGTTGGTATTGTTTGTTCGGCAGTTGTGGTGGTCTTGACAAGGCATGCACTTTAATTTAGCCAGTTAAATGGTTAATATCCATAGGGGGTACTATGTCTAGCTTAGCTATGGCGCTGAAATCAGTTTGTGAGGGTGCTGGAGCAAAAGATTTTTCAACAATTTATGCAGCGAATGACGGGATTGAGATATTGTTAGGCATGGCAGGGGAGAAGTATACTT
>JBFWIY010000336.1:0-4055 GCA_050255855.1 Desulfovibrionaceae bacterium | reverse complement strand
AGGGTGCGCACGGTCTTGCCGATGAGCTGCATGTTCTCCAGGTCCACGCCGGACTCGGGCTCGTCGAAGAGCAGCAGGCCGGGGTTCTGGCTCATGAGCTGGAGCAGCTCCGAACGCTTGATCTCGCCGCCGGAGAATCCCGCGTTGATGTCGCGGTCCAGGAAGGTCTCGAAGTTCACCTTGCGGGCCATGCCCTCCACGTCCACCTCGCGGCCGCGGGCGCACATGCCCACCAGGTGGCGGGTCTTGAGGCCGTGGATGGTGGGCGGCCGCTGGAAGCTCATGCCGATGCCCAGCCGGGCGCGCTCGTAGGTGGGGGCGTAGGTGATGTCCGTGCCCTTGAAGGTGATGCGGCCCTGGGTCACGGTATAGCCCGAGAAGCCCATGAGGGTCATGAGCAGCGAGGTCTTGCCCGAGCCGTTGGGGCCGAACAGGATGAAGGTCTCGCCGGGCTTGATTTGGAGGTTGATGCCCTTGAGCACCTCACGCTCCCCGATCTTGACGTGCAAATCTTCAATGACAAGCATGGGTTCCTCGTGCGTTGCTGGATTTCCGGCGGGCCGGCGGGGCCCGGGCGCGCGGCCCGCCCGGCCAGGCCGGGCGTTTTCGCAGGCGCGTTCTGGTAAATTGGCATCGGGGGGCGAAAAGTCAAGGCTTGACTTGAACACCGCCCGGACAAACAGTAAGGACAGGGCGCGACGCGGCCCCGTCCCGGGGTCCCGCCCCTCCGGAGACCAAGCACCATGAGCAAGAAGACCACATCCCCCTTCGAGGCCCTCAAGGGCCTGAAGGTCAAGCAGGAACCCGCCTATCCGCGCCGGGCCGCCCCGCCGCCCCCGCCGCCCGAGCCCCCGGCCGAACCCGACGAGGACGAGCTCTTCAGCAGCGCCATGCGCGGGGTGAAGCCCATCCACGAGGGCACCGCGGGCCGCGACGTGCCGCCCCAGCCCGAGATCCCGCCGCCCCCGGCCCCGGCCCCGGACGACGACGCCCGCGCCCTGAGTTCGTTCCTGCGCGGGGAGATCGAGTTCGAGCTGGAGTTCACCGAGGAATACATGCGGGGCTTCGTGCGCGGCCTGGACCCGCGCGACTTCCAGAAGCTCAAGGCCGGGGCGCTCTCCACCGAGGCCCACCTGGACATGCACGGCCTGAACGCCGAGCAGGCCTACGACGCCCTGCTCTTCTTCCTGCGCGAGAGCTACCTCCAGGGCAAGCGCTGCGTGCTGCTCATCCCGGGCCGCGGCCTGGGCTCGCCCGGCGGGTACTCCGTCCTGCGGGCCGAGCTGCGGGCCTGGCTCACGCGCGAGCCCCTGCGGCGCATCGTGCTGGCCTTCTGCACGGCCCTGCCGCGCGACGGCGGCGCGGGCGCGCTCTACGTGCTGCTGCGCAAGAAGCGCAAGGACCAGGGCAAGGTCCAGTGGGACCGGCTCTCGGGCTCGGACTGGGACGAGTAGCCCCCCTCCCCTCCCGGCGACGCGAAACGCCCCGGCCCGCTCGTGCGGACCAGGGCGTTCCTTCGTGCCCCCCGGGCGCGGCCCGGCGGAAATGCGTTACGCCTCGGCGGCGGCCGGCTCCTTGGCCGTGTCCTTGGCCGACTCCCTGCCCGCCACCTGCCGGGCCATGGAGAGCTCCTCGGCGGAAAAGACCTTGCTGATGTCCAGGATGATGATGAAGTTGTCGTCCTGGCGGCCCATGCCCCGGATGTACTCGGCCTTGACGGCCGCGCCCATCTTGGGGGCGGGCTCGATGCCGTCCGGGGGCATCTCGAAGACCTCGCGCACCGAGTCCACCAGCGCGCCCATCACCGTCATCTCGCCCTCGTACTTGAGCTCCACGATGATGATGCAGGTGTCCACGGTGTCGGCCCCGCGGCTCATGCCCAGTTTGAGGCGCATGTCCACCACGGGCACGGCGTGGCCGCGCAGGTTGATGACCCCGCGCATGAACTCCGGGGTGCGGGGGATCTTGGTGATGGAGGTCAGCTCCAGCACCTCGCGCACGGTGCCGATGTCCAGGGCGAAGATCTCCTTGCCCAGGGTGAAGGTCAGAAACTGATTGATGTCCTGCAACTGCACGTCCGACATGGGGCACCCCCGGTCTGGTCGTCCGCTGTGGCGCGGGCGGGTGTTCTCCCGGCTGCCGGGGGCGCGGCGCAGGGGCCTGTACCCCGGCCGGACGCCGCCCGGATTCATCATCACATTCCCTACCTTCCACACCCCGCGAGGCCCGTCAACTATTTCCTGATCCGGCCCCGCCGCGAATCCCCCGACATCCCAGCACGGACCGGGGGGAAGCGCAACCCCTTCCAGCGCATTCCAGGGCCCGCGGGCAAATGGCCTGCCCCCCGCCGCGGGCGATTGCAGACCGGCCCGGGTCGCCCTGGCGGCCTCCGGGACGCCCCTCCCGGGCCGGGCCATTGCCCGGGCAGGCCGGGCGGACCGGGGCCGCCGCGGCCTTCAACACGATTCTCCGGAAAGTCGCCACCATTCTGTTGACAACCCCAAGGGGGGGGATGTACAAGGCCTTTCTCGCGTCGGGATGTAGCGCAGTTTGGGAGCGCACCTGAATGGGGTTCAGGGGGTCGGAGGTTCAAATCCTCTCATCCCGACCAAAAATTTCCCCAAAAAATTGGACCAGTTAACACGCAAGGTTGACTGGTCCTTTTTTATGGTCGTCAACCTCCGAGTGAACCTGGGGTTGACCGCGATGTCGCAGAGAACTGTTTGAGCCGTTGTAATCCCTGTGCATGAAAGTGGATGAAACGGAAAACAGTCCCCCCTGATTCCCCAGGCCCTTCAGACAGCCTTCTGCAAAATTCCCATACCCCCTTCATCCCCGAAGACAGGATGCCCGGGGGGCTGTTTCATTTCCTATTGGCTTGAAAAAATGGAAGAAGGGGCATCTCTGCCCCCTCCTCGTTCAGCTCATCCAACTCCGGCAGGAGTGCTGCGGCCCGTTCCGCATCACCGCATTCACCCAAAACGCACAAAGCGCGTTGGCCTGACTGACGACAAAGGGCCTGTCGACGAAAAGACGCCGCGCAGCGGGAGCGATTCGTCGACAGGCCCCGGTCCGTTCACGAAGCCCGCGCGAGGCGGGAAGGATTTCGCCCCGTCCGGTCCGGGGCTTAGAAGGCCTCACCCACCATGCAGCGGGCGCTGCCGCCCCCGATCTTCTCAATGACGCCGATGTCCACGGGCAGCAATGTGCAAAACCCCTCCAGCTCGGCCTTCTGCTCGCTGGTGAAGTGGTCGTAGGCCGTCCTGGAGAGCAGCAGCAGCGGCTTGCCGTCGGCGCCGCGCAGTTCGATGATGTTGCCGCACATGAAGTATACTTGGTCGAGCGTAATGGGGATGATCTTCTTGCCCAGTCTTTCGAGGGTATCCACCACCGCCTGCCGCTCCTTCGGATCGCGGATGGATTCCAGGCAGACCACGGCGAACTTGTCGCCAAGGCCCATCATGACGTTGGTATGGTAGATGGCGTCACCGTTCTTGTCCTGGCTGTGGAAGGTCACGGCCTCGTACCCCAGAGCGTCACAGTAGGCCTGAAGCCCCTCCGGGGAGGTGCGCGGAGACAGGGCGGCGAAGGTCACGCCATGCACCCGGTCCAGGATCATGCTGCCGGTGCCCTCCAGAATCTGGTTCTTCTGTTCGCCGCCGGAAAGGTCAACCACCGCGTCCACGGGCATGCCCAGGTCCCGCAAGCGCTCCTGGAGCAACTCCGGCTGCCGCTCGGCGCGCCGGTTGGGCGCCAGCATGGGGTAGAGGACCAGCACTCTCTTCCCGCTCGCCAGCTTGTGCAGCGAAAACCAGTTGTTGGGGAAGACCGCGTCCGGGGTCGCGACGTCCTTGCGGCTGGGCAGGACGATGACCCGCACTCCGGCGTCTTCCAGCCGCTTCACCATGGCCGAGAACTCTTCATGGGCCTGCCGCAGGGTATTGTCGTCCGCCGCGTGCTGGAAGGCGTTGCTCCCGGCCGTCTCGGCGTTGAAGCCGAAATGGTCCGGGGAGACCATGATCACCGTGTCCGTGGTCTGCCTCGGCTCCACCGGG
>JBFWIY010000335.1:0-4058 GCA_050255855.1 Desulfovibrionaceae bacterium | reverse complement strand
TCCTGGGCGAGACCCTGCAGGGCCTGGTCACGGACGCGGCCCTCAAGCTCATCGACCGCATGAAGCTGGCCGACGGCGGGCAGTAGCCCCGTGCGGACAGCGCACGGAACGGACGAACCGGGGCGGCCGGGCGGGATGGACCGCCCGGCCGCCCCGCAGGCGTAGACGCCCGGCCCGGTTCAGGGCTGGGCGTCTCCATTTCGTTTGTAGTACTCGTCGGACCCGTCGTTCAGACGCTGCACCTTCAGCTGGGTTTTCCGCATGTAGTCGCGCACGCACCGGGCGTAGCAGCGGTTGTAGTCGTCCTCGGCCTGGAGGCGCTGGCGGTACTGCCTGTCGTTTTCCGTCCCGCCGAAGCGCGGGAACTTCGGGCACTTGGAGATGCACTGCTGCTCCTCCTGCCGCCATTTGGCCTCCTGGGCGGCCGGGTCGTTGCCGGGACCGGCGGCGCGGGCCGGGCCCGGCGGGCCCAGGAGGACGGCCGGGAGCAGCAGGGCGGCCAGCAGGAGCAGGCCCGGGGCGGCCCGGCGGGCCCGGGGGCGGCGGGGGGCGGTCGTCACGGCGTGGCCTCCAGGGCCCTGAGTCGTTCGGCCGCGGCGGCGTCGCCCCGGCTGGCGGCGCGGCGGTACCAGCGCCGGGCCGCGTCGGGGTCCGGGTCCACGCCCAGGCCCAGCTCGTACACGTAGCCCATGCGGTAATAGGCCTCGGGATCGCCGCGGGCCGCGGCCTTGCGCAGCCAGGGCAGGGCGCGCTGCGGGTCCAGGGGCAGGCCGCGCCCCTCCAGATACATGGCCCCGAGCAGGGTCTGGGCCGGGGCGTAGCCGTCTTCGGCGGCCGGGCGCAGGGCCTTGGCGGCCTCGGCGTCCTGCCCGGCGCGGCGCAGGGCCAGAGCCCGGTCGTAGTCCGCCCGGGCCGCGGCGGTCCCGGCGGCGAACCCGGTGGTCGACGACGTTGCGGTCGACGTTGCGGTCGGGGCCGACGCCGGGCTTGCGGTCGGGGTTGCGGACCTGGCCGATCCGGTCCCGGAGCCCGGGGCTGCGGCCCGGTCGGACCCGGCGTCCGCCGCGCTGAAGACGCGGCCGTCCCGGTCGGCAGCCGGGTCGCCAGCCGGGCCGGAAGCGGCCGGAGCGGCCGTTGCCGCTGTCGGCTGTTTTCTCGATTTCAGGATATGATGTTCATCGGATATGGATTGCTGTCCATTGCTGTCCGCCGCCTCGCTTCCGGTCCCGGCCGGGGCGTTCGCCGCCCCGCTCCGGGCCAGGTCCTGGCGCAGCAGGTCGTCCACGTCGGGCCAGGCCTCGTTCGCCTTGGGGAGGGCGGCGGACGCCGGGGCGTCGGCCATATTGGAGTCGGCTGCGGTATTGGAGACATCGGCCGCCCCGGCCGCGCCGGGGCCGTCCGGGGCGGGCGATCCGTCCGCGCCCTGCGGGCCGTCCGAGGGCGAAGACGCATTGTCCGCCGGTTGGACCGCCGGGGCGTGGCCGGGCTCCACCCGGGCCAGGGCCTCGTTGGCGGCCCGGGCCGCGTCCGGGTGCGGGTCGCGGGCGTGGGCGTGCAGGGCCGGGACCGCGGCCAGGGCGGCCGGGCCCAGGTCCCCCAGGGCCGTGGCCGCGGCCGCGCGCACCTCGGGAACGGGCCGCTCCAGGGCCCGGACTAGGTCCTTGACCGCGCCCGCCGCGTCCGGGCCGAAGCCGCCCAGGGCCCGGGCCGCGGCTACGGCCACGGCCGGGTCCGGGTCGTGCAGCAGCCGGGCCAGGCCCTCCACCACCTTGGGCCGGGGCGAGTCCGCGGCGGCCAGGGCCTGGGCCGCGGCCAGCCGCACCGCGGCCTCCGGGTCGTTCAGGGCTTCGGTCAGCGGGTCCACGGCCACCCGGGCCTCGTGCCCCAGGTTGGCCAGGGCCTTGGCCGCGGGCAGGCGCACGTCCACGGATTCGTCGCCCAGGGCGCGGGCCAGGGCGGCCTTGGCCTGCATCGCGTCCGGCCCCAGGTCCGCCAGGAGCCGGGCCGCCCCGGCGCGCACGGCCGGGTCTTCGGCGTCCAGGGCCCAGGCCAGGGCCGGGGCGGCCTTGGCCCCCAGGGCGGCCAGCCGTTTGGCGGCCAGCTCGCGCACGGCCGGGTCTTCGTGGCCCAGGGAGGCGGCCAGGTCCGTGGCCGGGTCGTTCTGGCCCAGGGCCGCGGCCGCGCCGTCCTTGGGCGGGGCGTTGTCGTCGCGCAAAAAGTTCAGGGCCTGGTTGGCCGCCACCTGGACCTTGGGGTCGTGGTCCCCCTGGGCCTGGATGAGGGCGGCCTTGGCCAGCCCGGGGTCCGGGTCCACGCGGCCCAGGGCCGTGGCCGCGGCGGCGCGCACCCCGGCGTCCGCGTCCTCCAGGGCCTTGACCAGTCCGGCCGTGGCCCCGCGCCCGGCCGGGCCCAGGGAGCCCAGGGCGCTTGCCGCGTTCTTGCGCACCCAGGGGCTGGGGTCGCCCAGGAGCCGGGCCAGGGGATCGGCCGCGTCCCCGGCCTGGGCCCCGATGGCCCCCAGGGCCGCGGCGGCGTTGCCGCGCACGTTCTCCACCGGGTCGTTCAGGGCCCGGCCCAGGGCGGGCACCGCCCCCACGCCCTGTCCGGCCATGAGCCCCAGGGCGTAGGCGGCCTGGGTGCGCACGATGCCCCGGGCGTCGTCCAGGGCCTTGGCCAGGGCGGTCACGGCGGGCTCGCCCAGCTGTCCGAGCAGGCGGGTGGCCCCGCCGCGCACGTTGGGGTCCGGCGCGCCCAGGGCCTGGATCAGGGCGGGCACCAGGGTCTCGTCCCGCGGGGCGGGCGCGCCCCCGTCCGCGGCCGCAGCCGGGGCCGGGGCCAGGCGGCCCTGCAGGGTGCGGAAGGCCTGGCTGCGCACCTCCGGGTCCCGGTTGCCCATGAGGTCCACCAGCTCCGTCGTGGTCTTGGCCTGGTAGGTGTCGGCCGCGGCCCGGGCCGGGGCGGCCGGGGTCAGGGTCAAGACCAGGGCCAGGACCAGCGCCAGGGCCAGCGCCGGAATTATCGCCGAACTCAGGCCCCGGGCCCGGGCCGGGGGCCGGGTCGGGATCGCAAGGAGGGCCGCCGCGCGGGCGGATCGGGGATCGGCGGGCATGTCGCTCCGGGGTCGGGGCGCGGCCTCACAGCGTCAGCCGGACGGAGGTGAGCTTCCACGCCGGATATTCGAACACGTAGTCCATCTCGAAGTTCAGGCGGCCTTCGGGCCGCGGGGCGTAGCCGCGCAGGCGCAGCACGCCGTCGTCGCCGATGGCCGGGGTGGCCGAGAACACGGGCCGCACCTCGGCGTAGGGGGAGAGGTCCCGGCCGTTCTGCACGAAGGGGGCGAAGGCCGCGGCCAGGTCCGCCGGGGTGGTGCGGGCCCGCCAGGCCGCGGACACGCCCTGGTGGAACCGGGCGAAGTCCTCGGTCTTCACGGCCAGGGCCAGCCCGGCCAGGGCCTGGCGCACCATGCCCTCCAGGGTGTCCAGGTCGGGCGCGGAGCCGCTCCGGGCCGCGGCGTTGAGGGTGGGCAGCACGGCGTCCAGGGCGTGGATGCGCCAGGCCCCGTGCTCCTGCACGAAGGTCAGCCGCACGGGCACCACGGCCCCGGACTCGGTGAAGACCACGCCGCGCAGTTCGCCGGTGTCGCCGGTGTAGTTGGACACGTCCCAGCTGGCGGCCTTGACGTGGGTGAGCGAGCTGCGCTCCAGGAACTCGGCCAGCTCCTCGCGCGAGTGGGTCTCGGTGAAGGCGGTGGAGAGGTGCCCGGCCGCGGTGTCCATGTCGCCCTGGGCCACGGAGTGGAAGAAGGAGTCCGCCGTGGCGGCCAGGCCCGAGGTCAGGCTTTTGACGGTGAGCAGGGCGCCCACCGCGGCCAGGGCCAGCAGGGCGACAAGGATGACGATCTTCTTCACGCGGTCCTCCGGGGGCGGGTCGGCGGCGGGTCGGCGGGTCCGGCCGGACCCGTTCGGACGTCACCGTTGGCGGCCTGGGAGGGATCTAGCAGTTTTCGGACCAAAAGGCAGCCGGAAGCGCAGGGGGCGTCCCGGCGGGGGGGGGCGGTC
>JBFWIY010000334.1:0-4062 GCA_050255855.1 Desulfovibrionaceae bacterium | reverse complement strand
AGCCCGCTGGCCATCCGGGCCACGGAGATCTTCCGCAAGCACCCGGAATACTTCGACGACAGCACGAAATGCTATCTCCGGAACGGCGAGGATCCCCTGGACCTGCCCAACCTGCGCTACACCCTGACCACGGACGAGTCCCGGGCCATCAACGAGACCCCGGGCTCGGCCATCGTCATCTCGGCCAGCGGCATGGCCACGGCCGGGCGCATCAAGCACCACCTCAAGCACAACCTCTGGCGCAAGGGCGCGAGCATCGTGTTCTGCGGGTTCCAGGCCATGGGCACCACGGGCCGCAAGATCGTGGACGGGGCCAAGCGGGTGCGCATCTTCGGCGAGGACGTGGCCGTGGGGGCCAAGGTCTTCACCATCGGCGGATTCTCGGGCCACGCCGGGCAGAGCGAGCTGCTGGCCTGGCTCAAGAGCTTCATGCAGCCGCACATCCAGATCATCCTCACCCACGGCGAGCCCAAGGCCCAGAAGGCCCTGGCCCAGCTCCTCAAGGAGCAGTTCGGGGTGACGCCGATCATTCCCAGTTATCTTGAAGAGCTGGAGCTCACCCCGGGCAAGGCCGCGGAGCACGCCGTGCTCGACGCCGAGCGGGCCAAGCCGCAGGTGGACTGGGCCTATCTGGTGCGCGGGGCCGAGCAGGCCCTGGGCGAGCTCAAGGACCGCGCCGCCCACGCCGGGGAGCGGCCCTGGGTGCAGCAGGCCGAGCTGCGCTCCCGCCTGCTGGAGATCACCCGGAGCATGCACGAACTCATCAGCGAGATGTAGCGGGGAGGGGACGTGCGGGTCATCAGCGGGCGCTTCGGCGGACGCCGCCTGGACACCACCGAGGGACCGGGCTACCGCCCGGCCACGGGCCGCGTGCGCGAGGCGGTCTTCTCCATGCTGGAGGCGCGGCTGGGCGGGTTCGCCGGGCTCGCCGCCCTGGACGTGTTCGCGGGCAGCGGCAGCCTGGGCATCGAGGCCCTGAGCCGCGGCGCGGCGCTGGTCTGGTTCGTGGAGTCCGCGCGCAAGGCCGCCGGGCTCATCGCCAAGAACCTCCGGGACCTGGGCGCGGCGCCGGGCGCGTGGAAGGTGCTCTGCGAGGACGCGGCCAAGGCCCTGGCCCGCCGTCCGCCCCGGCCCTTCGACCTGGTGTTCGCGGACCCTCCCTATGGCCACGACCTGCTCGGCCCGGCGCTCCAGCGCCTGGTGGCGGGCGGCTGGCTGGCCGAGGGGGGGCTGGCGCTCTGCGAGGTGGAGGCCGCGGTGACGGCGGAGTCCCTGGCGGACGCGGCCCGGCCCCTGACCCTGGAAACCGACCGGCTCTACGGTCAGACGAGGATTTTGCTATGGCGAAACTGAATCCCCGGCTTGCGGTCTATCCCGGCACCTTCGACCCGGTCACCAACGGCCACGTCTCCCTGGTGAAGCGGGGGCTGAAGATCTTCGACTCCATCATCTTCGCCGTGGCCCGCAGCACCCCCAAGAAGACGCTCTTCACCCTGGAGGAGCGCGTCAAGCTGGCGGAGTGCACCTTTCAGGGCGAGCCCGGGGTCACGGTGGCCTCCTTCGACAACCTGCTGGTGGACTACGCCCAGAGCGTGGGGGCCGGGGCCATCCTGCGCGGCCTGCGGGCCGTGGTGGACTTCGAGTACGAGTTCCAGATGGCCCTCATGAACCGCCGCCTGACCCGCGACGTGCAGACCGTGTTCCTCATGACCGACTACAAATGGATGTACCTGTCCTCCACCATCATCAAGGAAGTGGCCTCCCACGGCGGCAACATCAAGGGCCTGGTGCCGGACCCGGTGATCCCGCCCCTGTACGCCAAGTTCGCGGGCACCTCCATGGAGTGCGGGGAGTAGGCATGGCCGCGTCGGGGCCGGAGCCGCTGCGCGTCCTGTGCCTGCTCGGGCCCACGGGCGCGGGCAAGAACGCCGCGGCCCTGGCCCTGCCCCGGCCCGTGGGGGTGGTCAATTTCGACTCCCGCCAGATCTACCGCCACGTCCCCATCGTCACGGCCCAGCCGGACGCGGCCGAGCGCGCCCAGGCCCCGCACTGGCTCTACGGCTTCCTGGGCCCCACGCGGTCCATGAGCGCGGCGCGCTTCGCCGGGCTGGCCCGCCGGGCCGCGGCCCGCTGCGCGTCCCTCGGCCGCCTGCCCGTGCTGGTGGGCGGCACCGGGCTCTACCTGCGCGTGCTCCTGGAGGGCATCGCCCCCATCCCGCCCATCCCCGAGGCCGTGCGCGCCGCGGCCAAGGCCCGGGTGGCGGCCCAGGGGCCGCAGGCCGTGCACGCCTGGCTGGCCGAGCGCGACCCGGACTACGCCGCGGTCATCCACCCCAACGACACCCAGCGCACCACGCGCGCCCTGGAGGTCCTGCTGGCCACGGGCCGGACCATGAGCCAATGGCACGCCGCGGGCCGGGAGGGGGCGGGGTCGGCAGGGGAGGGGGGAGAGGCAGGAGAGAGACGTCTGGACGCCCTGGTGGTGGGCCTGCGCGCGGACCTGGACGCGCTCACCCCGCGGCTGGCCGCGCGAATCGAGGCCATGCTGGCCGCCGGGGCCCTGGAGGAGGCGCGTCGGCTGAAGGCCATCTGCCCGGACCGCAGCGCCCCGGTCTACAGCGCCATCGGCTGCCCGGAGCTGCGCGACCATCTGGACGGGACATGCACCCTGGACGAGGCCAAGGCCCGGTGGCTCAAGAACACCCGGGCCTACGCCAAGCGCCAGCTCACCTGGTGCCGCAAGGCGCCCGGGCTGGTCTGGATGGACCCGGCCGACCACGCGGGCCTGGCCCGGCTGGCGGCCGAGCGGTTCGGGGGGTAATCAGCCCGCAATCAGCCTGCCGCGGCGTGCAGGACCGCCGCGGGCAGGAGCAGGCGCAGCCGCCCCGGGGCCGGGCCCAGGGTGGTCTCCACGCACACCAGCCCGCCGTGCTCGAAGGCCAGGTTCACCTCCGGCCCGGGGGTGAGCAGGCGCGAGGCCAGGCGGGCCAGGTTGGGCAGGTGCCCGGCCACGAAGACGCGCTCCACGTCGGCGCAGCGGCGCAGAAAGGCCAGGCCCGAGGCCGGATCGGCCAGGGGCAGGAAGGCGTCGTCCGCCAGCACCTCGCCCCCGGCGGCGGGGGCCACCGGGCCGTCCGGGCCCTCGCCCTGCCGCTCGCCCGGCTCCGCCCCCGGGGTCCCGCCCTTGGCCAGGACCTCGGCCACCAGCCGGGCGGTCTGGAGGGCGCGGAGCTTGGGGCTCGCAACCACCAGGTCGAAGCCCAGGCCCAGGGCGCGCAGGCCGCGGGCCGAGCGCCGCACCAGGTCGCGCCCCACCGGGCTCAGGGGCCGGGCCGGGTCGAGCTCTTCGGGCAGACAGGGGCCGTGCTGCATGAGATAGACGAGCATGGAGCGCCTCGGACGGGGGGAACCCGCGTATTTTCCACGCTAGCACGGGCCTGCGGGGGCGGCAAGCCGCCGAGGCGGCCTTGCGCTTGGGCCCCACACAGGATACATGGCAAGCAACCTCGGGGCGGCAGGCGGCGCGGGCCGAACCCCTGGCCCCCGGGGAAGGAAAGCCAAGGAAGCCGAACGCATGTCGAGATATGTCGCGCAGGTCGCCGGTGTGGTCCTGCTGGTCTTCATGGCCGCGACGGCCCCGGCGCAGGTTTCGTCCGCCCCGGCCGAGCCCGTTGCTCCGGCCCCGGCCGATGCGGCCGCCGCCCCGGACGTGACGCAGTCCCTGTCCGAGGTGGAGCAGTGGATCCGCTCGGGCCAGGAGGCCGGGACGCAGGCCGCGCCCGCGGCCGGGAGCCTGGACGCGGCCCGGCGCTGGCTGGCCCCGGACCCGGATCCCGTGGCCGTGCTGGAGCTGACCCCGGACACCCTGGTGGACTGGACCACCTTCACCCTGCGCGCCCTGGCCTCGGCCCCGGTGCCCGCCGGGAGCCTGAACCCGGCCCGCAGCCTGGCCCTGGCCCAGCGCGAGGCCGCGGTCCGGGCCCGCCGCCGCCTGCTGGACACCGTGCTGGCCCTGCCCCTCACCGGGGAGGCCCGTGTGGCCCAGGGGCTGGTCCCGGCCGA
>JBFWIY010000333.1:0-4065 GCA_050255855.1 Desulfovibrionaceae bacterium | reverse complement strand
GCCCTGGCCGTGAAGCCGGTGCAGACCGGCTGCGAGCCCGATGCGGACGGGACCCTGCGCGCCCCGGACGTGGAGGCCTACCTGGCCGCGGCCGGGGACCGGCTGCCCGCCTCGGCCCGTGGGGCCATGACCTGCCTGACCTTCCGCCGGGCCTGCTCCCCCCACCTGGCCGCCGCCCAAGAGGCGGACGACGCGGCCCCGGGGGCGGACATCCTCGAACGCATCCAGGCCCATGTCCGGGCCCTGCCGCAGCGGTCCCTGCTGGTGGAGGGGGCGGGCGGGGTCATGGTCCCCCTGGGCGGCCGCGCCACCATGCTGGACCTCATGGCGCGGCTCGGCCTGCCCGTGCTGCTGGCGGCGCCCAACCGCCTGGGCGCGGTAAACCACGTGCTGCTC
The DNA here is from genome assembly GCA_050255855.1 of Desulfovibrionaceae bacterium. Lineage (GTDB taxonomy): Bacteria > Desulfobacterota > Desulfovibrionia > Desulfovibrionales > Desulfovibrionaceae. The sequence continues at coordinate 3,669 of JBFWIY010000333.1, read as the reverse complement.
TCCCTGGCCGCCCTGGACGGCCGCGGCCTGGCCGTGGCCGGGGTGGTGCTGACGCAGCCGCAGCCCCTGCCCGATCCCGACCCCGACGCCGACATCCGGGCCGACAATCCCGGCGTCATCGCCCGGCTGGGCGGGGTCCCGGTGCTGGCGGAGATCCCCCACACCTCCGGGGCCCACACCGCGGCGGGCCGGGCCCGGCTGGACCCCATCTTCGACGGCCTCTGCCGCCGCCTGGGATTCGCCTAGATGCCGCACGCCCCGGACCTGGATTTCGACCGCGCCCACATCTGGCACCCGTACACCTCGGCCACGGCCCCCCTGCCGGTGCAGGCCGTGCGCGCCGCCCGGGGCTGCCGCCTGGAGCTCTGCGACGGCCGCGAGCTCATCGACGGCATGGCCTCCTGGTGGTGCGTCATCCACGGCTACAACCACCCCCGCCTCAACGCCGCGCTGCGCGCCCAGCTGGACGACATGGCCCACGTCATGTTCGGCGGGCTGACCCACGCCCCGGCCGTGGACCTGGCCCGGCGGCTGGTGGAGCTCACCCCCGCGCCCCTGGAGCACGTCTTTTTCGCGGATTCGGGCTCCGTGGCCGTGGAGGTGGCCCTGAAGATGGCCGTGCAGTACCGCCAGGCCCGGGGCGAGACGGGGCGCACCCGCTTTCTGGCCCTGCGCAACGGCTACCACGGCGACACCCTGGGGGCCATGTCCGTGTGCGACCCGGTGACGGGCATGCACACCCTTTTCCGGGGCTACCTGCCCGAGCAGGTCTTTGCCGAGGCCCCGCGCTGCGCCTTCGGCGCGGCCTGGGACGAGTCCTACATCCGGGACTTCGAGGCCCGCCTCGCCGCCCACGCCCGGGAGCTGGCCGCGGTGATCCTGGAGCCCGTGGTCCAGGGGGCCGGGGGCATGCGCTTCTACTCCCCGCACTTCCTGCGCCGGGTGCGCGAGCTGTGCGACGAGCACGACGTGCTGCTCATCGCCGACGAGATCGCCACCGGGTTCGGCCGCACCGGGCGGCTCTTCGCCTGCCAGTGGGCGGACATCGCGCCGGACATCCTGTGCCTGGGCAAGGCCCTCACCGGCGGCTACCTGACCCTGGCCGCGGTCCTGGCCACCCGCGAGGTGGCCCACACCATCTCCGCCAGGGGCGGGGTGTTCATGCACGGCCCCACCTTCATGGCCAACCCCCTGGCCTGCGCCGCGGCCAACGCCAGCCTGGAGCTGCTGGCCGAGGGCGGCTGGCGGCGCGACGTGCCGCGCCTGGAGGCCGGGCTGCGCCGGGGGCTGGCCCCCTGCGCCGGACTCCCCGGGGTGGCGGAGGTGCGCGTGCTCGGGGCCATCGGCGTGGTGGAGATGCGCGAACCCGTGGACCCGGCCCGGGCCCAGGCGCTCTTCGTGGAGCGCGGGGTCTGGGTGCGGCCCTTCGGGCGGCTGGTCTACGTCATGCCGCCCTACGTCATGCCCGACGCGGACCTGGACCGCCTCACCGCCGCGGTGGCGGAGGTGGCGGACCGGCTGGGCGCCGAGGCGGGAGGCCGATAGATGGACCGGACCCTCCGGACCGAACTGGCCGCCGCGGCCCGGGAGCGCCGCGGCCTGGGGGGCGACGCCGCCCTGGCCGTGCTGCGCACCGGCCCGGCGGACCTGGCCGAGCTGCTGCACTACGCCTCGGACCTGGCCCGGGCCTGCGCCGGGAGCGCCGTGCGCCTGTGCGCCATCGTCAACGCCAAGGGCGGGGCCTGCTCCGAGGACTGCGCCTTCTGCGCCCAGTCGGCCCGGGGCGGGGGCGGGGCCGAGGTCTTTCCCTTCCGGCCCGCGGCGGAGCTGCATGCGGCGCACCGCCGGGCCGGGGCCCACCGGGCGCGCTACTTCGGCGTGGTGACCAGCGGCCGGGCCCTGGGCGATGCGGACGTGGACCGCGCCTGCGCCGCGGTGCGCGGGGCCGGGCCGGGCCCGTCCTGGTGCGCCTCCATGGGCATCCTGGGGGCGGAGGCCCTGGGGCGGCTGCGCGCGGCCGGGTTCCGGCGCTTCCACCACAACCTGGAGGCCTCCCGCAGCTTCTTTCCGTCCATCTGCGCCAGCCACGCCTACGACGAGCGCGTGGCCACCCTGCGCCGGGCCCGGGCGGCCGGGCTGGAGCTGTGCAGCGGCGGCATCTTCGGCCTGGGCGAGAGCGACGCCCAGCGCGTGGAGCTGGCCCTGGCCCTGGCGGCCGAGGGCGTGGACTCCATCCCCATCAACTTCCTGGTCCCCATCCCGGGCACCCGCCTGGAGGGCCGCACCCCGCCGGAACCCCTGGAGATGCTGCGCGCCATCGCCATGCTCCGCCTGACCAACCCCGGGGCGGAGCTGCGCATCGCCGCGGGCCGCCGTCGCCTGGGGCGGCTCCAGGCCCTGCTCTTCCTGGCCGGGTGCACGGGCATGATGATCGGCGACCTGCTGACCACGCCGGGGGACGACGTGGTCCGGGACCTGGAGATGCTGGCGGCCCTGGGGCTGGAGCCGGAGGAGCGCCCCGCGCCCGCCGCCCCGGCCCGGGCCGGACAGGAGGCGTGAGCATGGGCTACGTGGTGGGATTCTTCGTGCTGCTGCTGGCCGTGGGCTGGCTGGACCGGGGCCGGGCGCGGGACTTCCGCGAGTACCTGCTGGCCGGACGGCGGCAGGGCGCGGCCGTGGTGGGGCTCTCCCTCATGGCCTCGTGCATCGGCGGCTCGGCCACGGTGGGCGTGGTGGGCATGGGCTACGCCGTGGGCCTGCCCGCCTGGTGGTGGCTGGGCAGCGGGGCCCTGGGCCTGCTCGGGCTGGGGTTCTTCCTGGCCGGGCGGCTGCGCGCCCTGGACGCCAACACCCTGCCGGACCTGGCCGGGACCCTGCTGGGCCAGGGCAGCCGTCTGGCCGCCTCCCTGGTCATCGTCCCGGCCTGGCTGGGCATCACCGCGGCCCAGTGGGTGGCCGTGGCCAAGATCCTGCACCCGCTCACGGGCATGAGCCAGACCGCCCTGCTGCTGGCCTGCGCCGTCACGGTGACGGGCTACGCCGCCCTGGGCGGCCAGCTTTCGGTGCTCAAGACCGACGTGTGGCAGTTCGTCATCCTGGCCGCGGCCTTGACCGCCACGGCGGCGTGGCTCTACGCCGCGCAGCCGGTGCTGCCGGACCCGGGGCGGCTGGTGCTGGTCAACGCCGCCTTCCCCCCCTCGCGCCTGACATACTTCCTGGTCATCATGGGGGGCAGCTACGTGGTCTGCCCCATGCTCTTCAGCCGCCTGTTCACGGCGCGGTCCCCGGCCGCGGCGCGGCGGGCCACCCTGGCCTCGGCCGCCGGACTGGCGGCCCTGAGCCTGGTCATCGTGTCCATCGGACTCTGGGCGGCCCAGGCCCTGCCCGGCCTGGCCGACCCGGACACCGTGCTCACCGGCGCGGTGGCCCGGGCCCTGCCGGGGCCGCTGCGCACCCTGCTGGTGCTGGGGCTGCTGGCCGCGATCACCAGTTCGGCGGACTCCTGCCTGCTCACCGCCGGGAGCATCGTGGAGCACGACCTGTTGCGCCGCAAACGGGTGGGCGGCATCCGGCTGAGCGTGCTGGGCTGCGGCGCGCTGTCCGCCCTGGTGGCCTGGGGCAACCCGGACGTCATCGGCCTGCTCCTCCAGGCCACCACCATCTTCACGG
>JBFWIY010000332.1:0-4067 GCA_050255855.1 Desulfovibrionaceae bacterium | reverse complement strand
GCCATCAAGGCGCGTCTCAACATCGCCGACGTGGTGCGGCGCTACGTGGACCTGCGGCCGGTCTCGGGCCGCTGGATGGGGGCCTGCCCCTTCCACCAGGAGACCAAGCCCTCCTTTTCCGTCAACGACGCCGAGGGGTTCTTCTACTGCTTCGGGTGCCAGGCCTCGGGCGACGTCATCGATTTCTACATGCGCATCAACGGGCTGGAGTTCCGCGACGCCCTGGAGCAGCTGGCCGCCGAGGCCGGGGTGGACCTGGGCGACTCCCGGCCCGACCCCCAGGCCGACGCCCGCCGCCAGGCCAAGAAGCGCATGCTGGAGATGCACGACCTGGCGCGCGAGCACTTCATCCGCAACCTGCACCACGCCGCCGGGCAGCCGGCGCGGGATTATTTGCAGCGCCGCGGCATGGCCCCGGACATGGTGCGCGAATTCAGCCTGGGGTACAGTCTGGACGACTGGCACGGTCTGGACAAGTTTCTGCAATCCAAAGGCTTTTCCCCCGATGAGGCCACCGAGGCCGGGCTCTTGTCACGCAACGAAAAGGGGTCTATGTACGACCGCTTCCGGGGCCGCCTCATCTTTCCCATCCAAGATTTATCGGGCCGGGTCATTGCCTTCGGCGGAAGAATACTTATGGATGGGGAACCAAAGTATCTCAACTCAAGCGATACGCCCATCTACAAGAAGGGCGATCACCTGTACGGCCTGAACCTGGCGCGCCCGGCCATGAACCGCTCGCGCCGAGCCATCCTCACCGAGGGCTACGTGGACGTGATGTCGCTGCATCAGTTCGGATACCGGGACGCCTGCGGCGTGCTCGGCACCGCGCTCACCCGCGACCAGGTCCGCCGCCTCACCGGCCTGTGCTCCCGCGTGGACCTCATCTTCGACGGCGACAACGCCGGCCGCAAGGCCGCCCTCAAGAGCGCCGAGATGATCCTCTCCATCGGCGCGGCCTGCCGGGTGGTGATGCTGCCCCAGGGCGAGGACGTGGACAGCCTGCTCCAGACCCAGGGCTCGGCCGCCCTGGACCCGCTCCTGGACGCCGCCCAGGAGGGCCTGGCCTTCTGCACCCGGACCATGTCCGAGCAGGCCGCCCCGCGCGAGATCATCGCCTGGGCCCAGCGTTTCCTCTCCGAGCTGGAGAGCCCGCAGCTGCGCGCCTACTACCTGCCGCGCGTGGCCGCGGGGCTGGGCCTGTACGAGGCCGAGCTGCGCGGCGACCCGGCCATCCGGCGCGGCCCGCGCAACCCCGCCCCGGCCGCCTCCGCCGGTCCCGGCGACCCCATGGACGCCCCCCGGCGCTCCGGCCCGGCCGACGCCGGCAAGCCGGACGAGAAGGACGCATATTTCCTGTGCTTCGCCATGCAGTACCCCGAATACGTCCCCGCTTTGGCCAAACTCGGCCTTGGGGAGGTGCTTAGCGCACCATTCTCGGAGCAACTGTGGGCGAAGCTCCTCGATCACCAGGGCGAGGGGATGCCTGAGGGGCTCGCCCCCCAGGAAAAGGCCTTTTGGGCCAGAAGCCGCCTGGACCTGGAGGAGGGCGGCCGCTTCTTTGGCGAGCAGTTGGCGCAGGAGTGGGAGCACATCGGCTCCACCGTCCACGCCCTGCTGAAGAAAAACGAAAAGGAACGTCTGCTTTGCGAAATGCGGTCGGCCCAGGAATCGGGCGATTCCACGACCGTGGCGCGCTGCACCCGGGCGCTCATGGAGCTCAAGCGGAGGGATGATGAGCAACCTTAAGGAAATCCAGCAGATCAAAACCCTCATCGCCAAGGGCAAAAAGAACGGCTACCTGACCTTCGAGGAGGTCGGCAAGGCCCTGCCCTCGGAGATTTCCAATCCCGAACAGATCGAAGAGGTCATCAACATCTTCGACGAGATGAACATCGCCATCGTGGATTCGGAAGAGCAGGCCAAGAAGATGACCGCCGAGACCAGCGAGAGCGATGAAGAGCTCGAACTGGTCAAGGACGACGAGGACGCCTCGGACTACTCGTCGCGCTCCACCGACCCGGTGCGCATGTACCTGCGCGAAATGGGCGCGGTGCAGCTCCTCGACCGCGAGGGCGAGGTGCTCATCGCCAAGAAGATCGAGTCCGGCGAAATGGACGTGCTCTTCGCCCTGGTGGAGGTCCCCGTGGCCATCGAGGAGCTCATCCAGGTGGGCGAGGACCTGCGCAACATGCGCATCAAGCTCAAGGACGTCGTCAAGACCATCGAAGAGGACGACCCGTCCGAGGACGAGATGAACCAGCGCCAGCGGGTCATCTTCCTGCTCGACGAGGTCCGCCAGATCTTCAAGAAAAAGAAGAAGATCTACGCCAAGCTGGACGCCTGCGCCTGCCTGGATCGCCGCGTCTTCGGCGTGCAGAAGGAGATCCTCGGCTACAAGGACGAGGTGGTCCAGCGCCTGCGCGACATCAAGCTGGAAAAGACCCTCATCGACCGCATCATCGAGACCGTGGGCGACTACGTGCGGCAGATGCACAACTGCCAGCGCGACCTTTCGGCCTATATCCTCTCCGTGGGCAAGACCCGCGACGAGATCGAGATCCTGTTCCACTCCGTGGACGAGCGCACCGTGAGTCCGGTGAAGGCCGCCGACGAGCTGCACATGACCGTGGAGGAGTTCTTCTCCTTCAAGGAGATGCTCGCGGGCAAGATGGAGATCCTCACCCGGCTCCAGGACAAGTGCTGCCACAACGTCAACGACCTGGAAGAGGTCCTCTGGCGCATCACCCGCGGCAACGAGGCCGCCATGCGCGCCAAGCAGGAGCTCATCCGCGCCAACCTGCGCCTGGTGGTGTCCATCGCCAAGAAATACACCAACCGCGGGCTCCAGTTCCTGGACCTCATCCAGGAGGGCAACATCGGCCTCATGAAGGCCGTGGACAAGTTCGAGTACCAGCGCGGCTACAAGTTCTCCACCTACGCCACCTGGTGGATCCGCCAGGCCATCACCCGCGCCATCGCGGACCAGGCCCGGACCATCCGCATCCCGGTGCACATGATCGAGACCATCAACAAGCTCATCCGCACCTCGCGCTACCTGGTCCAGGAGCTGGGCCGCGACCCCTCCCCCGAGGAGATCGCCGAGCGCATGGACTACCCCCTGGAGAAGGTCAAGAAGGTCCTGAAGATCGCCAAGGAGCCCATCTCCCTGGAAACCCCCATCGGCGACGAGGAGGACTCCAGCCTGGGCGACTTCATCGAGGACAAAAAGGCCACCGCGCCCGCCGAGGAGGTGGTCTCCACCAAACTCAGCGAGCAGATCGCCAAGGTCCTCTCCGACCTCACCCCGCGCGAGGAGCAGGTCCTGCGCAAGCGCTTCGGCATCGGCGAAAAGAGCGACCACACCCTTGAGGAAGTGGGCAAGCTCTTCAACGTCACCCGCGAGCGCATCCGCCAGATCGAGGCCAAGGCCCTGCGCAAGCTGCGCCACCCGGTGCGCTCCGCGCTGCTCAGATCCTACTTCGAGAACTAAAACCCGGAAGGCCCGGGAGGGTGTCCCCCTCCCGGGCCTTCAAACTTCCCATGCCCATCCCATCCTTCCTCTCCGCCATTCTCCCCGGCCTGGCCGGGACCCTGGACCTGGCCCTGGGCGACCCGCCCGGCGCGCCCCACCCGGTGCGGCTCATCGGCCGCGCCGCCGACCTGGTGGAGGCCTGGGCCCGCTCCGACGAACGCCACCTGCGCCTCAAGGGCGGCCTGGCCGTCTTCGCCCTGGCCGCCCTGTCCGGCAGCCTCGTCTACCTCCTGGACGCCATCCCCTACCTGGGCTGGGCCTGCGCCGTGTACTTCGCCTACGCCGGGCTGGCCCTGGGCTGCCTGCTGCGCGAGGGCCGCGCCGTGGCCCGGCTCCTGAACGAGGACCGGCTCATCGACGCCCGCCGCCGCCTGGCCGGGCTCGTGTCCCGCGACACCGCCAACATGGGCCCGGACGCCCTGCGCCGCTCTCTGGCCGAGACCCTGAGCGAAAACCTGGGCGACGGCCTGGTGGCCCCGCTCTTCTTCCTGGTCCTGCTCGGCCCCCCCGGCCTGTGGGCCTACAAGGCCGT
>JBFWIY010000331.1:0-4071 GCA_050255855.1 Desulfovibrionaceae bacterium | reverse complement strand
CACCAGGTCGCCGAAGCGGGCCAGCTGGATGACCAGGGCCCGGGTCATGGCGCGGCCCCGGCGGCGGCTTCGGCGACAGATGATCCGACGACGGGTCGGCCGAGGGGGCGCGGGCGGGATAAGGTGCGGGAATGGGGCATGGCGACGCCGACGGCAAGAGGTTGCAGGGCCCGGACGCGCGGCGCGGCCGGTGGGAGCGCCGATTAAGGGGCCCGTCAAAAAGTCCGGTCCGGGGACGCCCCGGAATGTCCCAGGCATAGCCCAGCCGCACCCGGACTGGCAAGGCGGCCGGGGCTTGTTTTCACGGCGGCCTGGGACTATATTCGCTCCTCCCATGCGCTACTACCCCATCTTCATGAATCTGAGCGGCAAGAGCTGCCTCGTGGTGGGCGCGGGCCAGGTGGGCGTGCGCAAGATCCGCACCCTGCTGGACTGCGGCGCGGGCTCGGTCACGGTGGTGGACCCCGCCCCGCCCTCCGCGGCCCTGTCCCCCCTGCTCGCCGCCCCGGCCCTGCACTACGAGCAGCGCTCCTTTCACGACCCGGACGTGGACGGCAAATGGCTGGTCATCGCCTCCACCTCCAACGAGGACGTGAACTGGCGCATCTCCAGCCTGTGCAACGCCCGCGGGGTGCTCTGCAACATCGTGGACCAGCCCGAGAAGTGCAGCTTCATCGTCCCGGCCACCATCACCCGGGGCGACCTGACCCTGGCCATCTCCACCGGCGGGCAGAGCCCGGCCCTGGCCAAGAAGATCCGCCAGGACCTGGAGAGCGGGTTCGGCGACCAGTACGGCGCGTTTCTGGAGCTCATGGGACGGCTGCGGCCCCTGCTGCTCGGCCTGGGGCGGCCCACCCCGGAGAACACCGCCACGTTCCGCGCGGTGATCCACTCCGGCCTGCTGGATGCCATGACCGCGCACGACGCCGAGCTGGCCGAGGCCATCCTGCGCGACCTGTTGCCCGAGGGGCTGCACCCCAACATCCCGGAGCTGCTCCATGACCTGGCTTGACCTCACCCACGCCCTGGTGGTCGGCTGCTATCTGGCGGGCACCGTCCTGGTGCTGGTCGGCATGGCCACGGGCAACCGGCGGCTCAAGACCCTGGCCTCCGTCCTGGCCCTGGCGGGCTTCGTGGCCCACGGTGCGGACCTGGCCCAGGCCCTGCGGGGCGACACGGCCCTGCTGGCCGCGGGGTTCTACCTGAGCTTCATCGCCTGGGTCCTGCTGGCCCTGTATCTGGTGGTCTGGTGGCGCTTCCGTTCGCCCTTCCTGTCCCTCACCGCCCTGCCCCTCGGGCTCATCACCTACGCCTCCTCCCTGGCCGCGGACGGGTTCAAGGTCATGCTGCCCCCGGCCCTGACCGGGCTGTTCTTCGGGCTGCACATCGGCGTGCTGGCCCTGGCCCTGGGGCTCATGGCCCTGGCCTTCGGCGCGGCCCTGGCCTTCCTGCACGTGAACCGGCGCATCAAGTCCAAGGCGTCCCTGACCAACCTGGACAAGGGCATGGGCTCCCTGGAGACCTTCGACCGCATCAATCATTTCGCCGTGGTGGCCGGATTCGTGCTCTACACCCTGGGGCTGGTCTCCTCCTTCGCCTGGATCCTGCTCACCCCGGGCAAGAAGCTGATCTGGGACGTCATGAACGTCGGGGCCCTCGGGGTGTGGCTGCTCTTCGCCGTCACCTTCCACCAGCGCCTGGCTCTGGGCTGGAAGGGCCGCAAGCCCGCCATCATGGCCATCCTCGTCTTCCTCTGCATGGTGGTGACCCTGCTGCACCACACCATCACCTTCAGCCGGATGCCATGAACAAGTCCATCTACCTCGTCGGTCTGAACCACCGCACCGCGGCCGTGGAGATCCGCGAGCGCTACGCCCTGACCAGCCTGGAGGACTTCGAGCCCTCCCTGCTGGCGGCCTGCCCGCTGCGCGAGTGCCTGGCCCTCTCCACCTGCAACCGGGTGGAGATCGTGGGCGTGGGGGCCGAGCTGGCCGCCGACGCCGAGTCCGCGGACAAGATCCTGGCCGACATGCTCGCCCACTGGGCGGCGCGATGCGGCGGCGACCCCGCGGAGCTCGCCCCGCACGCCTACCGCCTCAAGGACATGGCGGCCGTGAACCACCTGTTCAGCGTGGCCTCCAGCCTGGACTCCATGGTCATGGGCGAGCCCCAGATCCTGGGCCAGCTCAAGGACGCCTACCGCGCCGCCGTGGGCCACGGCACCGCCCGGGTCATCCTCAACCGCCTGCTGCACAAGTCCTTTTCCGTGGCCAAGCGGGTGCGCACCGAGACCGCGGTGGCCTCCTCGGCGGTGAGCATCAGCTACGCGGCCGTGGAGCTGGCGCGCAAGATCTTCGGGGAGCTCAAGGGCCGCACGGCCATGCTCATCGGCGCGGGCGAGATGGCCGAGCTGGCCGCTCAGCACCTCATGAACAACGGGGCCGCGCGGCTCCTCATCGTGAACCGCACGCTCGCCCGGGCGCGCGAGCTGGCCCAGCGCATGCGCGGCGAGGCCTTCGAGTTCGCCGCCCTGCCCGAGGTCCTGCCCCAGGCGGACATCGTCATCAGCTCCACCGGCTCGCCCACGGCCATCCTGCGCGCCCGCGACGTCAAGGACGTGCTCAAGAAACGCAAGCATCGCGCCATGTTCTTCATCGACATCGCCGTGCCGCGCGACATCGACCCGGACGTCAACGCCCTGGACAACGTCTACCTCTACGACATCGACGACCTGAAGGAAGTGGTGGAGGAGAACCTGGCCGGACGGCGCGAGGAGGCCCTCAAGGCCCAGCTCGTGGTGGACGCCGAGACCAACACCTTCGCCACCTGGCTCCGGTCCCTGGACCTCCAGCCCACCATCACCGACCTGGGCCGCATGAGCGACGGCATCGCCGCGCGCGAGCTGGCCCGGACCCTCAAGCGCCTGGGGCCCGTGGACGACGCCACGCGCGAGGCCCTGGAGACCCTGGTGCGCTCCATGGGCCACAAGCTGCTGCACGAGCCCATCTGCTACCTCAAGCGCCGGGTGCGCCAGGACGGCGACGCCGAGGGCTGCGTGGACCTGGTGCGCCGCATCTTCAACCTGGACGGCCAGGCCGACCTGGGCCCCCGGCCCGGGCGCGGCGGTGAGGCCTTCGAGGGCGACTCCGATCCCGACGATCCCGATCACGACGGCCTCGCCTGCCGTCCCACCCCGACCCGCGAGGACCGCTAGATGCGCACCTACGCCATCGAGGACCTGTACCCGGCCGACGCCGAACGCATCACCGCGGCCCTGGCCGACCAGGGGCTGGCCGGGCCCATCGAGGGCATCTTCTACCTGCCCGTGCCCGAGGAGCTCTACTCCGACGAGCAGCGCGAGCACGCCCCGGAGTGCGGCCCGTACATCATGGCTCTGGAGCTGGTGAAGCGCGCCGAGCAGTGCGAGCTGCGCCTGGAGCTGCTGGTGCGGGCGCGGGGGCGGCTGCGCTGCTCCTGCATCGCCTACGCCACCCCGGCCCAGCGCGCCCAGATGATGGACTTCCTGGACCGCTTCATCCGCGAACTGGACATCTCGGTCTGACCCGGCCCCCGGAACCGGAGCCCATGCCCCCCGCGCCCCGATCCCTCCAGGAGCTGCCCCCGCACTGGGCGCACTTCTGCCTGGGGCTGGAGCGCTTCGCGGCCTGGCGGCTGGGGCGGGACTTCCGCCACCTGTCCCTGGTGGTCGGGTTCTCGGCCGGGGCGGACTCCTCCGCCCTGCTCCAGGCCCTGGTCTGCCTGGCCGACCGCGGGGACCTGCGCCTGACCGCCGTGCACCTGGACCACGGCCTGCGCCCGGAGAGCGCGGACGACGCCGCCTTTGCGGCCCGGGCCTGCGCCGAGCTGGGCGTGGAGCTGGCGGCCGAGCGCGTGGACGTGGCCGAGATCGCCCGGCGCGACGGCCTGGGCCTGGAGGACGCCGGGCGGCGCGAGCGCTACGCCCTGTTCGAGCGGGTGCGCGCGGCGCGCGGGGCGGATCTGGTCTGCACGGCCCACCAGCTCAACGACCTGGCCGAGGACGTGCTCCTGCGCCTGGCCCGGGGCACGGCC
>JBFWIY010000330.1:0-4082 GCA_050255855.1 Desulfovibrionaceae bacterium | reverse complement strand
GCGGGAACGGCGAGGTGCAGGAAGTGCTGGAGAAGTCCGACGCGGCCAAGGTCGGACGCGAGCTCGGCGTGGACACCGTCATCTACGGCGCCGTCACCGAGTACCGCTACAAGAAGGGTGTGGACGAGGACCCCGTGGTGGGCATCACCGTGCGCATGCTGGACATCCCGGAGACGCGGATTCTCTGGGCCGAAAGCGTCACCGCCACGGGCTCCACCTATGCGGGCAGCTCCTCCCTGAGCACCCTGGCGCACGCGCTCTGCTCCGACATGGTCGACACCCTGGTCGATCGCCTGAAGTAGCCGGGAGCGCGGCATGCTCAAGGGATTCGCCGCCGTCCTGGTGTGCGCGGCCGGTCTGTTCTGGGCCGGTCCGGCCTCCTGTGCGGACATCACCACCTGGCTGTGCCTCTACAGCACGGACTTCGGCCCGGAGGAATACGGCCGGTTCGATCTGGTGGTGCTCGACGGCGTCAATCATCCGTCATTGGAGCACAGGTCCCCGGGCCAGCCGGTGCTGTTGGGCTACGTGAGCGTGGGCGAGGAGCGCGAGGACGGCCCGGTCTGGGACCTGGTGCAGGACCAGCCCTTCGTGGCCGGACGCAACGACGACTGGAACTCCCTGGTGCTCGACCTGCGCAGCCCGGCCTGGCGGGGCATCCTGCTCGACCGGGTCATCCCGGAGGTGCTCGCCCAGGGGTTCGACGGCGTGTTTCTCGACACCATGGACTCCGCCCTGGCCCTGGCCCACGGGGAGGACAAGGCCAAGTACCAGGGCATGCGCGAGGCCGCGCTGAGCTTTCTGGCCGAAGTGCGCCGCCGCTGGCCCGGCATCCACATCGCCCTGAACCGCGGCCTGGAGCTGTTGCCCGAGGCCGCGCCCGGCCTCGATTCCCTGCTCATCGAGGACCTGTCCTTCGGATACGATTTTTCGGAAAAGGCGTACCGTCCCGTGCCGTCCGCCGTGCGCGACGAGCTCGTGGCCGCGGCGCACGCGGCCCGGGCCGCCAACCCGAAGCTCACGGTGCTGACCCTCGACTATGTCGAACCGGGTCGGAAGGCGAACATCCGCGAGGCCATCCGCTACTCGCGCAGCCAAGGATTCGTGCCGTATGTCAGCACGCTCAAGCTGGACCAGGTGTTTTACTACACGCTGGGCCGCTAGCCTGACCTGCCTGTTGGTCCTCGCCCTGTGCGGCGGGGCCCGGGCCGCGACGGAGGAGGCGCCCGCGCCGCAGGAGATCCCGCGGCGGGTGCTCGTGCTGTACGACGGCTCCGAGAACCGGGGCCCCGGGGACAACATGGTGGCCCAGGGCTTCCAGCTCGTGTTCGACTACTGGGGCCTGATCCCGTACTACCGCGAGGTCAAGCAGCCCCTGCCGGACGACGCCCTCATGGCCGAGACCTGCGCCATCGTGACGACGCTTTCCGAGAACGCCGTGCCGCAGCCCCGGCCCTACCTGCCCTGGCTCATCCGGCAGATGGAGGCGGGCAAGCGCGTCATGATTCTGGGATTTCTCGGCGCGTCCATCGTGGACGGGGCCGACCTGGGCGAGGTGGCCCGGCTGCGCGCCGAGGCGCTCTCCCGCCTGGGGGTGACCCCGGCGAGCCTGCACGGGCTCGACCGCCGCGTGTTCCGCTACGCGCGCCGCCTGCCCGGCGGCATCGACTTCGAGCGCCGCCTGCCGCCCCAGCCCCGCGTCTCCACCCTGTTCGAGCAGACCGACCCGGCCCTGACGGTGTTCCTGAGCGTCACCCACCCGGACCGCCCCGGCAAGGAGTTCCCGGCCGTTTTCGTCGGGGCCGCGGGCGGGTTCGCCGAGGAGAACGACATCTATTGGGAAGAGGCCTACGGCAGGCCGCGGCGCAAGTGGCTGCTGAACCCCTTCGCCTTTGCCGAGGCCTGTCTCGGGATCGCCGGGCGCATCGCCCCGGACGTGACCACCCTGAACGGCGTGCGCATCGCCTTTTCCCACGTGGACGCCGACGGCTTCGCAGGGCTCTCGCGCGTGGACGGCAAGTCCCTGTGCGCCGAGGCCCTGCGCGACGCCGTGTGGGCGCACTACGACTTTCCCGTCACCCTCTCGGTCATCCAGGCCGACGTGGACCCGGAGATCGCCGCGGACCCGAAGCTGGCGAAGCGGGCCCAGGCCGTGGCGCGGGGGCTCTTCGCCCTGCCCAACGTGGAGCCCGGCTCCCACACCTTTTCGCACCCGTACTACTGGAACTCCGCCAGCAAGACGCGCACCGCCTACGAGGACCGCTTTCCCTACACCATTCCGGGCTACACCTTCGACGCGGCCCGGGAGATCGACGGCTCCATGCGCTTCATCAGCGCGCTCAGCCCGCCGGACAAGCCCTGCCGCGTGCTCCAGTGGTCCGGCGACTGCCGCCCCACGGCGTCGCAGGTCGCCCGGGTGGACGCCCTGGGCTTCCTGAACATCAATGGCGGCGACACCATGTACGACGGCCACAACGACTCCCTTACCAGCGTCTCCCCCATGTTCCGCGTGGTGGGGGACCGGATCCAGTTCTTCACGGCCGCGGCCAACGAAAACGTCATGACCAACCTGTGGAAGGGCCCCTTCTACGGGTATCGGAACATGATCCAGACCTTCGAGCGCACCGAGTCGCCCCGGCGGCTCAAGCCCATCAACATGTACTACCACTGCTTCAGCGGCGAGCTGCCCGCCTCGCTGCGCGCCGTGCAGGACGTGAACGACTGGGTGGCCCGCCAGCCCGTGGCCCGGCTGTTCACCTCGCAGTACCTGGAGATGGCGCGCGACTATCTGCGGGTGCGCCTGTACCGGCTCGGGACGGACGCCTATGCGGTGGAGGACTACGGCCGCTGCCTGACCATGCGTCTGCCCGCCGACGCCCCGGCGCCCAACCTGGCGCGCTCGGAGAACGTCCTGGGCTATTCGCGCCAGGCTCAGGGGCTGTACGTCTCGCTGGCCCCGGGGGCCGCGCGCGCGGTCATCTCCCTGGCCCCGGCCGATCCCGGGGCGGAGCGGGTGTACCTGCGCACGGCCACGGGCTTCGTGTCCGGGTGGTCCGCGGCCCGCGACGGCGCATCCCTGGACTACCGGGGCTTCGGCGAGCAGGGCGGCGTGGCCCTGGCCGGGTTCGCCCCGGGGACCGTGGTGCGGGCGGGCGGGAGCGCCCTCGCCGCGCCGCTGTCGCTCACGGCCGATCCCGAGGGCGTGGTGCGGGTTTCCGGGGTGCGGTCCGGCCGCCTGGAGGTGGGACCGTGAAGGCCATCTGGTGGTATTCCGCGCTCTTCGTCCTGATGGTGGTCGGGGTCACCTGGCTGGTGTTCCCCGGCCCGCGCGAGCTCGCCACCATCTATTCCCAGGACAACAAGATCGACAAGGCCATGGCCATGCTCACGGACCAGCTCGCCAAGTCGCCCGACGACCCGGACCTGAACCAGTCCATGGCCGGGCTGCTCTACGACGCGGGCCGGGTGGATCAGGCCATCGCCTACCTGGAGCGGGTGCTGGCCCTGCGGCCGGAGCGCGTGGACCAGCTGCTGCGTCTGGCCGACTGGCGCGAGGGCCTGTACCAGACCGCCGAGGTGGTGAAGGACCTGGAGGCCGCGCTCAAGCGCCTGCCGCCCGCCGACGTGCGCAAGCCCGAGAGCGTCGTGCTCCGGCGCGACCTGCTCATCCGGCTGCTCGACATCTACATCTATCAGGACGACGCCGAGGCCCAGTACGCCACGGTGCTGCGCCTGTTGCCGCTCGACGCCGTGGTCCGGGCCGGGATCGTGGCCGGGTGCGCGCCGCTCCGGAGCGCCGTGGCCGAACTGAAGCGCATGGCCGACGCCTCCCGGGACCAGGCCGCGGACCCCGTATTCCGCGAGAATTTTCTGGAGGCCTACGGCCTGTGCCGCATGCTGGCCGACGACATCGTCGACGACCAGGGCGGCCCCGCCCGCGAGGCGACCTTCCTCGCCGACCTGATGGAGCTGCTGGTGCGCGGGGAGATGCAGGACGCCGCGGCGCGGATCGCCCAGGCCGCGGATGCCGGGACCGGCGGCGTCACCGCCCGGCTGGCCCTGGCCCGGACCTTCAGCAGCTA
>JBFWIY010000329.1:0-4085 GCA_050255855.1 Desulfovibrionaceae bacterium | reverse complement strand
CCCGCCCGAGCCGGTCGCCTACGGCGCTTTCCGACGCCCAGATGCGGGAAGTGGTCGCATTGCGGCGGCAGCGGCTCACGGGCCGCCGCATCGCCGCCAAGCTCGGCCTGTCCCCGGCCCGCGTGCACCGCGCCCTGCGCCGCCTGTCCCTGGGACGCCTCAAGGCCTTGGACACTCCCCCGCCGCCGCGCCGCTATCAGTGGGAAAAACCTGGCGATTTACTGCACATCGACATCAAGAAGCTGGGCCGGTTTTCGCGGCCCGGCCACCGGGTGCACGGGGATCCCCGCAAGGGGCGGACGCGCGGCGCGGGCTGGGATTTCGTACACATGGCCATCGACGACGCCAGCCGCGTGGCCTTTGCCCGCATCCTGCCCGACGAGCGGCAGGAAAGCGTCGTGGCGTTTCTGGCCGCGGCCTTGGCGTTCTACAAGGCGCTCGGGATCACCGTCCGCCGCGTCATGACGGACAACGGAAGTGGATATGTCTCCAAGATGTTTAGAAAAGCGTGTGCCAGGTTCGGAATTCGGCATATCCGCACCCGGCCCTATACGCCACGCACCAACGGCAAGGCCGAGCGGTTCATCCAGACGGCGCTTCGGGAATGGGCCTACGCCGCCAGCTATGCGAACTCGAACGAAAGAGCCAGCGAGTTGCCCCGCTGGCTCCTGGAATACAATTGCTACAGGAATCACTCAGCGTTGCAGAACAAGCCACCCATCACTCGGATCGATATGGCTGTGAACAACGTCTTGCAACTCCACATTTAGCGCCACGGCGTCCTGCTTCAGCAAGGGGAGGCTTCTTTGAGACGCGTTTCCAGCCCGGGGTCGATGTCCACGCGCAGGGTCTGGAGGGTTTCGGTCACGGTGACGCGGCCTGGGGGGCCGCCTTTGACGGGTTTGACGTGTTTGGCCAGGGCACCATGACGTCGGCGCGGGCGTCGTCGGAGCGGTGGGATTTGAGGGCGCAGAGTCCGGCGGCCTCGCGCAGGGTGGTTTCGGGCACGGGTTGGTCCGGGGAGTCGCGTTTGACGAGCACGTGGCTGCTGGGGCCGTCGGCCACGTGCAGCCAGAGGTCGAAGGGGCTGGCGGCCTTGGTCACCAGGTCGTGGTTGGCCTGTTTGTTTTTGCCGCGGGCCAGGAGCAGGCCGTCGCTGGAGGTGAAGAGCTGCACGGCCAGGCCGCGGAAGCGTCCGGGCAGGGCCTGGGGCTTGGGCGCGGCGGCGCGGGGGGAGGTCGGCCGGGCCGGGGCGGGCAGGGTGCCCGCGTCGAGGCGGGCCAGTTCGGCGGTCAGTTCCTCGCGGCGGCGGGCGATGTGGCCCAGGCCGCGCCGGGCCTTGCCCGCCTGGACGAAGAGCTGCTGCATGTTTTCGGCCGGGGAGCGCCGCGGGTCCAGGGGCACGGGGACCGGGCCCTGGGTGGGGTGTTCCAGGTCCAGGAGTTCCGGCAGGGGCTCGGCGGGCGGGGGGGAGAAGCGCCAGAGGTTGGCCTGCAGGGCCTCGGCCTGGGTCTGGGCGGCCAGGCGGGCGCGCTGGGCGGCCTCGTCCGTGTCCAGGCGGGCCAGGGTGCGCAGGACTTTTTTGCGGGCCCGGGCCAGGCGGTCGGTCTCGGGCCGGGCGGCCTGGGCCTCCAGCAGGGCGAAGAGGCGGCGTTCGCCCTGGGCGCGGGCGGCTTCGGCCGCGGATTCATAGGCTTGGCCCGGCCCGGGTTCGGCCCAGGGCAGGGGGATGGCGGCCTCGGCGTCGGCCAGGAAGAAGGGCCCGGGCGCGCAGCGGCGCAGGCGGTCCAGCAGGGCCCGGGCCTCGGGCGGGGCGAGGCGGGCCAGGTGGCGGCGCAGGGGCGGAGAGATGTGGGGGAACTCGCGCCAGACCTCGGGGTCGTCCAGGATGCGGGGGAGTTCCGGCCAGTCCGGGTGCGGGGCGGGGGGCTCGGCGAAGTCCGGCGGCGGGGTCTCGGCCAGGCTGGGGTTGTCGCGCGGGTCGCCGCGCAGGTCCATGAGCAGCCAGTCCGGCGCGGCCGGGCCTGCTTCCGAGGCGGGCCGGGGGGTGAGGCGCAGGCCCAGGCGCAGGGTGGGCCAGTGGGCGGAAAGTCCCAGGATGCGCCGTCCGGCCAGGCGCTTGCGGTAGTACATGACCCGGGCCGGGGCCTGGGGCGGGTTCACGGGCTTGAGGGCCGTGAGAAACAAAAGGCCCGCCGATCTGGCGGGCCGGTAGATCAGGTATTGTTTGCGGTCGAGCCGGAAGGTCCAGGTGTCGTCCGCCGGGCCGAACACGGTCTCGATGCGCCGCCCGGCGAGCCGGGAAGCGAGCTCCGCAGCCAGGTATCGAAAGAATCCGGCGTCCATGTTCCGGCTCCACGCTCCGGCTTCATGTCTGCGGCCGGTCCGGTCTGCGGCCTGGGCCCCGTGCGGATCCGGGGGGCGTCCGGGTGGGATCCGCCCCGTCGTTTCGGCGGCGGGGCGGGGGCTAGTCGCCCCGAACGCGCTCGTCCTCTTCCTGTTTGCTCTTGCAATTGATGCACAGGGTGGTGACGGGCCGGGCCTTGAGGCGCGGCACGGAGATCTCCTCCCCGCACTCGCTGCAGATGCCGAATTCGCCGTCCTCGATGCGCTGGATGGCCTGCTGGATCTTGCGGACCAGTTTGCGTTCGCGGTCGCGCAGGCGAAGGGTGAAGGCCCGGTCGGATTCGGCGGTGGCGCGGTCCGCGGGGTCGGCATAGACCTCGCCGGAGTCGGTCATCTCCTCGATGGTTTCCTGGCTCTTCACGAGGATGTCGTCCAGCATCCCCTGAAGAACACCGCGGAAATACTCAATGGTCTTCGGATCCATTCGTCGCTCCTGATGCCTCGTTCTGCCGCGCCGGAATCGGCCGGGGCCGGGTGGCACGAAAGACAAAGGGGGTGTGTATACCAGATGCCCCGTCGTTGTAAAGGGCAGGCATAGGAGCCTGGAACGCAAGGGGATTCGATGTGAAAAATATGCCGCGTCGCAGCTTGACAGCCAAAGGCGCTCCGCGTACAAGGTCTTTCTCCGTGAGCGGGAATAACTCAGCGGTAGAGTGCGACCTTGCCAAGGTCGAAGTCGCGGGTTCAAATCCCGTTTCCCGCTCCACTTTTTTTGGCGGCATCGCCAAGTGGTAAGGCAGAGGTCTGCAAAACCTCCACCCCCGGTTCAAATCCGGGTGCCGCCTCCACGAGCGGGAATAACTCAGCGGTAGAGTGCGACCTTGCCAAGGTCGAAGTCGCGGGTTCAAATCCCGTTTCCCGCTCCAAGGCAATCAAAAGGCCGGTCCGAGAGGACCGGCCTTCTTGTTTTTCCGTTGCCCCGGTTCGGCCCGGGGGCGGGCCTCAGCCGATGAACTCCACCTGGAGCGGATTGCGCGCCGGGATGCGCACGTACTTGAACTTCGGGTAGCCGAGCATCAGGGCCGCATAGGCGCGCATGCCCTCGGGCAGGTTGAGCGCCCGGATCACCGGCTCGAAGCGCTCGGCCGCGTTCATGAGGAACCCCGCCCAGCAGGCCCCGATGCCGTGGGCGTGGGCGGCCAGCTCCAGGTAGGTGGCCGCGATGGAGCAGTCCGCGGCCGGGTCGGCCGAGTCCACCGGCGCATAGGCCAGCACCAGATGCGGGGCGTGGCGCAGGACCTTGTCCTCGCCGTTTTCCCAGGCCCGCACCACCCCGGGGTAGAGCCGGTGCTCGGCCATCCAGGCCACCACCAGCCCGGCCAGCTCCTGGATGCGCGCCGGGTCGTTGTACACCCGCCAGCGCACGGGCTGGGCGTTCTTGGCCGAGGGGGCGTAGCGGGCCGTGTCCAGCAGGCGCAGCATGGTTTTTTTCGGGACGGGCTTCTTCTTGAAGCTGCGGATGGAGCGGCGGGACTTGATGAACTGCTCCACTTGCTCCGGGCTCGGGATGAGGGCCGGGTCGATGTCCGGGGTGTCGCCCTCGGGCAGCAGGCGCAGGCGCAGCGCCCCGCGCGGGCAGACCGTGACGCAGTGGCCGCAGGCGATGCAGTGCTTCTTGGCGGCCCGGCGCAGGGCCGGGAACCCGTCGTCGTCCACGTAGAGCAGGTCGAAGGGGCACT
>JBFWIY010000328.1:0-4111 GCA_050255855.1 Desulfovibrionaceae bacterium | reverse complement strand
CACGTCGCCCATGTAGGCGATCACTCCGGCCAGCGCCTCAGGTACTTCTACATCTTTGTAGTGTATGGTCTGCATGCTCGCCTAGCCTCCCAAAATACATTTACAAATACGGCAAACGTTATCAAAGAGCCTGCCCCCTATTGACGGCTTTTTGATCTATTTGTGAAAGGCTAACACACGAGTCTTTGATTGCGCAACCACTGGTGTTACAAGCCGTTGACGATCGCGCAGCGGCCCCCCGTGGAACCGCTCGCGCCTTTTCCGCCGCCCATCGCCCCGCCAAAGGGAAGCGGGGCCGGAGAAGACGGAGCCGGAAGGGCATGGAGCCCAGGGAGGGGCCAAGGGGAGCGGGGCTGAAGGGGGCTCGGGCCGCAAGGGGGACGAAGCCCAAAGGGGACGGAGCCGGAAGGGACGGACCAGGGGGGGGGACGGAGCCGGAGGGGGACACTCCGGCGGCCCGGGAGACCGCGTCCGGCCCGTGCGGCGGCCCATGCAGTGATCGAGGCGGCGGCCGGGGCGGTGGACAGGCCGGGCCGCGCGCGGTACGGAAGGCGTTGCGGACGCCCCCCGGCCGGGGCCGGGAGCCCGCGCCGCACGACCTCCAGCGCATCGAGGACCGCCATGCGTCGAAACGGACTGACCACACGCCTGGGCGTGGCCATCGCCACCCTGGGCCCGGTGGGGCACCTGCCCTGGGCCCCGGGCACCTGGGGCTCGGCCGCGGCCACCCTGCTGGCCCCGCTGTGCTTCATCCCCCTGCCCGACTGGGGCCGGGGGCTCGTGCTGCTCGGCGTGCTGGCCCTGGGGACCTGGGCCGCCGGGGTGGCCGAACGCTTTTACGGCCGCACGGACCCGGGCTGCGTGGTCATCGACGAGGTGCTGGGCCTGTGGATCGCGGTCTGGCCCGTGCCCCGGCCCACCCTGGTGGTGGACCCGGAGCCCTGGACCCTGCTGGCCGGGCTGGTCCTGTTCCGCATCTTCGACATCCTCAAGCCCTGGCCCATCCGGACCGTGGAGCGCCGCACCCCGGGCGGCCTGGGCGTCATGCTGGACGACGCCGTGGCCGGCGTCCTGGCCGCCCTCTGCCTGGCGGCCGGGCGCTGGGCCGTGCGCCACTGGCTGTAGCCGCGCCCCACCGACCGCCCGGCGTCCCCTCCTCGCCGCAACGGCGCGCCGCCCCTCCGGCCCTGGCCGCAACGGCCGCACCCGGGCATGATCCCGCGCCCCTCCCCGGCCGCGTCCCCCCGACATTCCTGCCCACGCCGCGCCCCGTCGTCTCTCCGTCTGCCCCCTCTCGCCCTCCCTCGCCTCCACGTATCTCCCCACCTTCCTCCCCGTCGTCTCTCCGCCGCCTCCCCCTCGCCTCCCCGTCGTCTCCCCGCCTCGTCTCTCCGCCTCCTCCCGACAACAAAAAAAACGCCGCGCCCCGTTTCCGGGACGCGGCGTCGTGTCGCCGAAGCACGGCCGCCAGCGGCCTATTCGAAGGGACGGAACTCGTCGCGGCGGTTCTTGGCCCAGGCCGCTTCGTCGTGGCCCGGATCCAGGGGCTTTTCCTCGCCGAAGCTGACGATGGACATGCGCGACTCGGTGACGCCGAGCACCTTGAGATACTCGAAGGAGGAGCGGGCGCGACGGTCGCCCAGGGCCAGGTTGTACTCCACGGTGCCGCGCTCGTCGCAGTAGCCCTCCACCACCAGGGTGAGCTGCGGGTACTGCTGCAGGATCTCGGCCTTGCGCTTGAGGATGGCGCGGCTCTCCGCGGTCAGCTCCGAGGAGTCGAAGGCGAAGTTGATGCGGGTGCGCAGGTCGTCCATGGACTTGGCCATCTCCTGGGCGCGCAGCTGCTCGGCGCTGAGCTCGGAACTGTTCCAGTTCACGTCCACGTTCCCCTGCTGCCCGCTGCCGGCATCGGTCTTGGTGACGCCGGGGGGCATGCTGTCGGAGCGCTTTTTCGCGCAGCCGCCGACCAGGATCAGGGCCAGACACAACACGATGATCCAAGCCAAACGTGACTTCATGGGATGCTCTCCTTGCTGGGGGCTCATGCCCTCGCGTTTTGACCAACGGACTGGAAGACGCTCCCGCGTTTTCCCTCCTGGCTCTCTACCCCGTTGCCCGGAAAAAGCAAGTCCCGCCCGGGCTACTGGGTCCGGGAGGTGTCCCAGGCGGGCATGCTGGCCTCGCCCGGCCCGGTGGGGATGAGCATGGGGTCGTCCCCGTGCCGGGTGGTGAGGTAGAGCTTGTAGCCGCCGCCGCGGCTGGAGCAGAAGGCCACGAAATAGCCGTCCGGGCCGAAGGCCGGGTCCTCGTCCGAACCGGGACCGAAGGTGATCTGCCGCTCCTGGCCGGTCATGAGATCATGCACGAAGATGCGGTGCCCGCCGCTCATCTGGCGCGAAAAGGCCACGTAACGGCCGTCCGGGCTCAGGCAGGGGTTGGTGTTGTAGCTGCCCTCGTAGGTGACGCGGGTCTCCTGGCCGGTGCCCAGGTCCATGGCGAAGATGTGCGGGTTGCCCAGCCGGTCCGAGACGTAGGCCATGCGGAGGCCCTTGGAGTCGAAGGTCTGGGAGACCTCGATGGCCCGGCCGCCCACCAGGATGCGCACCGGCTTGTAGGCCTTGTCCAGGAGCCAGACGTCCGGGCTGCCGGTCATGTTCAGGACCACTGTGGCCGCGCCGTCGTGCATGAAGGCCGGGCTGATGACCGTGTGGCCGGGGAAGCGGTACATGGCGGAGCGGCCGGTGGTCTTGTCCCAGACCCCGAGGCTGTGCTCCCGCTCGCCCACGTGGGTGTAGAGGATGCGGCGGCCGTCCTTGCTCCATTCGGGGGAGAGGTTGAAGCCGCCCACGTTGGTGATGCGCGTCAGGTCCCGGCCCTGGGGGCTGATGGTGTAGAGCTCGCTGGACTCGCCCATCTTGCGCACGAAGGCGATGGTGGTGTTGAAGAAGCCGCTGCGGCCGGTGAGGGCGCGCATGAGTTCGGCGCAGAAGGCGTCGGCGGCCTTGCCCACGTTGCGGTCGTCCAGGCCGCGGTAGGCCTTGCCCACCAGGCGGCGGCTCTGCAGGGTCTCGAAGACCCGGGCCTGGATGTCGCCGCCCTCCCAGCCGCTGGTCATGACCAAATCCACCCGGCCGAGGATCAGGGGCCGGAAGTCGATGTCCTGGGCCTGGAGCCCGCGGCTGGGGTCGCCGCCCAGGATCTCGGAGGTCTTCACCACCTTGATGAAGGGCAAAAAGGAGAGGTCCTGGCGCACCTGCTCCTCGAACTTGGCGGCCACCGCCGGGAGCGCCCCGCCGGAGACGCTGCGCGCGGGCAGGATGGCCAGCGTGACCTTGTTCTGGCCGGGGCCGTAGATGTCCACGGTGAGCTGGGCCCCGGCCGGGACGGCCCAGAGCAGCGTCAGCAGGCAGACCGGGAGGAGGAGCCGATGCAGCATCAGGGGGTGTCTCATGGCAATTCTTGGAGGTTGAAGTTGATGCGGATCACCTTGAGGTCGTCGCGCTGGGGCGGAGGCACCTCCTCCGTGACGCGCACGGCGCGCAGCACGGACTCGTCAAAGGCCGGGACCCCGGAGGACTGGACGAGCTCGTAGGAGGCGATGCGGCCGGAGTCGTCGATGTGCAGCTCCACCGTGGCCGCGAAGGCCTGCTCCTCGCCGTAGCGCGGGAAGGCCCAGTTCTTCTTCACGGCCTGGCCCACGATGGAGGCGTAGATGCCGGCCAGGCCAGAGCCCTGGCCCGCGCCGCCGCCGCTGCCGCCGCCCGTGCCGCCGCCCGAGCCCGGCCCCGCGCCGCCGGAGGCCCCGGACCCGCCGGAGCCGGTCTGGTAGAGGTCGGAGCCCACGGCCTGGTTCATGGCGGCCAGCTCCTTCTCCAGGGCGCGCTGCTTGTTCTTGTCCTGGGCCTGGACCTGGCGGGTCATCTCGGCCAGGGCCTTGGCCTTGAGCTCCTCGGCCGTGGGCTTCTTGGGCTCGGGCTTGGGCGCAGGCTTGGGTTCGGGCTTGGGTTCGGGCTTGGGCTTTTCCGGCGGCTTGGCCTTGTCGGTCTTCTTCTCGCTGATGGCCGTGGCCTCGGGCTTGGGCTCGGGTTTCGGCTCGGGCTTGGGTTCCGGC
>JBFWIY010000327.1:2434-4116 GCA_050255855.1 Desulfovibrionaceae bacterium | reverse complement strand
GAAGCGCCGGGCCAGGGCCCGGGCCGTGGTCTCGCCCAGGGGATCGGCCCGGAGCGCGTCGGAAACGTCGGCGTGGTCCATCCCGTCCGCCTTGCTCGCCCGTCCGGCATAGACCCCGGCGGCCTCGTCCGGGGCCTGCCTGGCGGCGAAGGCCAGCAGCCCGCGCACCAGCCCCTCCCGGCCGTTCACGGCCAGGGCCAGGCGGTGGGCTCCGTGGGCGCGGCCCAGGGTCAGGGTGCGGGCCACGGCGGCCGGGCCGTAGTCCGGGTGTTCGGCCAGGGCCTCGGCCAGGTCCCCGGCCAGGCGGCGCAGGGCCGCGGGCGAGCCCGCGGACAGGGGCGCGCAGCGCCAGCCCGGGGCCTCGCCGGGGGCTTCGGTCCCGGGTGCGGCCTCCAGGATGACGTGGCAGTTGACCCCGCTCAGGCCGAAGGAGCTGACCCCGGCCCGGCGCGGGCCGTGGCCCGGCGTGGCCAGGGGCTCGGCTGCGGCGGGCACGTGCACCGGGGCGTGGGCGAAATCGATGGCCGGATTGGGGGCCTCGAAGTGGGGCTGGGGCGGCGTCAGGCCGTGGCGCAGCACCAGGGCGGCCTTGGCCAGGCCGAGCAGCCCGGCCGCGGCGTCCAGGTGGCCGTAGTTGCCCTTGACCGAGCCGATGGCCGCTGCGCCCGGGGCCGCGCCGTGGCGCTCGAAGGCCCGGGTCAGGCCCAGGATCTCCACCGGGTCGCCCAGCCGGGTCCCGGTGCCGTGGGCCTCCACGTAGCCGATGGAGTCGAGCCCCACGCCCGCGTCTTCGGCCGCGGCCAGGATGACCTCGGCCTGGGCCGCCGGGTTGGGCGCGGCCATGCCCGTGGAGGCCCCGTCCTGGTTCACGGCGCTGCCCAGGACCACGGCGTGGACCGGGTCGCCGTCGGCCAGGGCGCGGGCCAGCGGCTTGAGCAGCACGGCCACGCAGCCCTCGCCCTCGCCCGTGCCGTCGGCGCGGTGGTCAAAGGCCCGGGTGCGCGCCGTGGAGGACTCGATGGCGAAGCGCGCCCCGGCCTTGACCGGGGCGGGCGCGGTGTGCACCCCGCCGGCCAGGGCCAGCTCGCACTCCCCGGCGCGCAGGGCCCGGCAGGCCAGGTGCAGGGCGTTGAGGGCCGAGGAGCAGGCCGTGTCCACCACCGCGGCCGGGCCGCGCCAGTCCAGGAGGAAGGAGAGGCGGGTGGCCAGGTTGGAGGGCACGTTGAGGGCGAAGATCTGTTCGGCGCGCTCCGGATGCAGGCGGTTCACGGCCAGGCGGTAGAGGGGCGCGGGCGAGGCCCCGGCGAAGACCCCCACCCGGCGGCCGCGCAGGGCCTCGCCGCCCAGGCCCGCGTCGTCCAGGCAGGCGGCGGCCGTCTCCAGGAACACGCGCTGGTCCGGGTCCAGCAGGGCGGCGTCCGCCGGGGAGAGGCGGAAGCGGCGGTGGTCAAAGGCGGCCAGGTCGTCCAGCCAGGCGGCCTCGGGCGTGTTTTCGGCCCCGGGAGCCTCCAGGCCGAGGGCGTGCAGGAGCACGGCGGCGTCGCGGCGGCGCGCCTCGGGCAGGGGGTGGATGCGGTCCGCGCCGAAGCGCAGGTCGTCCCAGAATTGGTCCAGGCTTTGGCAGCCCGCCAGGCGCACGGCCAGGCCGATGACGGCCACGGGCTCATGGCTGGCGGCGCGGG
>JBFWIY010000327.1:0-2334 GCA_050255855.1 Desulfovibrionaceae bacterium | reverse complement strand
GCCGCCTCCACCTCGCCGGGCTCGATGCGCTGGCCGCGGATCTTCACCTGGGCGTCCAGGCGGCCGCCGTACTCGATGCGCCCGTCCGCGCGCCAGCGGCAGCGGTCCCCGGTGCGGTACATGCGGCCCCGGGGCTGGGCGGAATCGGACAGGAACGGATCGGGCCGGAAGCGTTCGGCCGTGAGCTCGGGCCGGTGCAGGTAGCCCCGCGCCACCTGGACCCCGCCCAGCCACAGCTCGCCCCACACGCCCAGGGGCGCGGGGCGCCCGGCCGGGTCCAGCACGTAGCAGCGGGTGTTGTGCACCGGGCGGCCGATGGGCACGGGCCCGGTCTCCCCGGCGGCGCGGGCCGCGGCCAGGCTCGCGGCGTCGCAGGGCTCCCAGGTCACGTCCACGGTGGCCTCGGTGGGGCCGTAGAGGTTGTGCAGGGCGGCGGCCGGGAGCAGCCGGGCGCAGCGCTCGGCCAGGTCCCGGGGCAGGGCCTCGCCGCTGGCGAAGATCCGGCGCAGGCTCGCGGCCCGGGCCGCGTCGCCCCGGCCGCTCTCGATCCAGTCCAGAAAAGCCCGGAGCATGGAGGGCACGAAGTGGATCACCGTGACGCGGTTCGCCTCGACGGCGTCCAGCAGGGCGGCGGGGTCGCGCTCGGCCCCGGGGGCGGGCAGGGCCAGCCGCGCCCCGGCCAGGGCCCACCAGAACAGCTCCCAGATGGACACGTCGAAGGATACCGGCGTCTTCTGCACCAGGGTGTCGTCCGGGGCCAGGGGGAAGGCCGACTGCATCCAGAGCAGCCGATTGGCCAGGGCCCGGTGCTCGATGACCACGCCCTTGGGCCGTCCGGTGGACCCGGAGGTGAAGATGGCGTAGGCCGCGTCGCCGGGTTCGGGCCGGGGCGGGGGCGGGGCGTCGCACGGGGCCCAGGCCGCCGCGTCCAGGGGGAGAATATCCACGTTCAAGGGCAGGACCGCTGCGCTCAGGCCGCGGGCGGTCTCCAGGCTCTCCGGCCCGGCCAGCACCAGCCCGGCCCGGGCGTCCTCCAGGACCTGGGCCAGCCGCGCCGGGGGCAGGGCCGGGTCCAGGGGCAGGTAGACCGCCCCGGCCCGCAGGATGCCGAAGATGCCGGTCATCATGGCCACGCCGCGCGCTGCGCAGACCCCCACCAGGTCCCCGCGCCGCACCCCGCGCGCCGCCAGCCGGGCGGCCAGGGCGTCCGCGCGGGCCGCCAGCTCCCCGAAGGTCAGCACGGTCCCGTCGTGGTCCGCCAGGGCCGGGGCTCCGGGGTCGCGCCGGGCGCGCTCGGCGAAGAGCGCGGGCGCGGTGGCGTCCGCCGGGTGGGGGAAGTCCGTGGCGTTGAAGTCCTCCAGCACCAGCCACTGCTCGGCCTCGGGCAGCAGGTCCAGGGCCCCCACGCCCCGGTCCGGCCCGGCCAGGGCCGAGGTGGTCAGGGTGAGCCAGGCGTCGCGCAGGCGCGCCATGCGCTCCGGGTCGAACAGGGCCGTGGCGTATTCGATCTGGACGAAGAGGCGGCCGTCGCGCTCCTCAAAGGCGAAATTCAGGTCGGTCTTGCAGGCGTGCATCGGCAGGGCCAGGCGCTCGGCGTCGAGGCCGGGCAGGTCCGGGCGGACGGGCGGGGTGTTCTGGAGCACCAGGAGCACGTCGAAGAGCGGGTTGCGGCCGGGGTCGCGGCGCGGGCGCACGGCGTCCACCACGTCCTCGAAGGGGGCCTCCTGCTCCAGGGCGGCGGCCCAGGTCCGGGCCGTGCGGGTCAGCAGGGCGGCGAAGGGCTCGTCCGGGTCCACCCGGCCGCGCAGGGGCAGGGTGTTCACGAAGAGCCCCACCAGCGGCTCCAGCTCGGGCCGGTGGCGTCCGGCCGTGGGCACGCCCAGGATCATGTCCTGGCGGCCGGTGAGGCGGTGGAGCAGGGCCAGGGTCACGGCGGCCAGGGCCGGGAAGAGCCCGGTCTCCGCGCCCAGGCGGCGCAGGCCCTCCGCCAGGGCCTCGGGCAGGGCGAACTCCAGGGCCGCCCCGGCGAAGTCCTGGAGGGCCGGGCGGGGCCGGTCGGCGGGCAGGTCCAGGGGCTCGGGCAGGTCGGCCAGCTCGGCGCGCCAGAAGTCCAGTCGGGCCCGGGCCGCCGGGGTCTCGCGCCGGGACAGGCTCCAGGCGGCCCAGTCGCGGTGGCGCGGGCTCGGGGCGGGCAGGGCCGGGAGACGCCCGTCCCCGGGGTCCGTGGTCCAGGCCCGGGCCAGGTCGGTCAGGAGCACGCTGACGGACCAGCCGTCCGCCACCAGGTGGTGCAGGCAGACGAAGAGGATGTGGCGGTCCGGGCCCAGGCGCAGC
>JBFWIY010000326.1:0-4133 GCA_050255855.1 Desulfovibrionaceae bacterium | reverse complement strand
GGGGCCGAGGTGGGCGGGCTGGCCGCCGCCCTGCTCCTGGGCCTCGTGGCCGGGCTCATCCTCAACGTCATGCCCTGCGTGCTGCCCGTGGTGGCCCTGAAGCTCGCCCCGCTCATGGCCGGGGGCGGCGACGAGGCCCTGCGCGAGGTGCGCCGCCACGCCCTGTTCTTCGGCCTGGGCATCGAGTGCTCCTTCCTGGCCCTGGCCGGGATGCTGGCCGCCACGGGCCTGGCCTGGGGCGAGATGTTCCAGCAGCCCGCCGTGGTGCTGGTGCTGGCCGCCGTGGTCTTCGCCCTGGGACTCTCGCTCTTCGGCGTGTTCCACCTGCCCGTGCTGGACCTCCGCTTCGCCGCCGCCACGAAGAACCCGCGCCTGCGCGCACTGTTCACGGGCATGCTGGCCACGCTCCTGGCCACGCCCTGCTCCGGCCCGCTCCTGGGCGGGGTGCTGAGCTGGACCCTCTCCCGCCCGGCCGTGGTCATCGTGCTGGTGCTGGCCGGGGTGGGCGCGGGCATGGCCCTGCCCTACGCGGCCCTGGCCGTCTGGCCGCGCCTGGCCCGGCTGCTGCCCCGCCCCGGGGCCTGGACCGGCCGGGTGGAGCAGGCCGTGGGCCTGTTCCTCATGGGCACCTGTCTGTATTTGCTGGTCATCCTGCCGCCGGCCATGCTGCCCCGCGCCCTGGCCGCCCTGCTGACCACGGCCGTGGGGGCCTGGCTCTGGGGCCTGGGGGGCGTGGGCCTGCGCGAGCTGAGGCCCCTGGCCGCCAAGGCCGCGGGCGCGGCCGTGGCCCTGGCCGCCATCCTCTGGGCGCTCAACCCGCCCGTCCGGGTGGACCCCTGGGAGCCCTTCGACCCGCAATTCTTCACCAACGAACTGGGCCGCGAGCCCCTGATGGTGGACTTCACCGCGGACTGGTGCCCCACCTGCCAGGCCCTCTCGGCCACGGTGCTCACCGACGCCGCCGTGGCCGGGCTGGAGGCCGAGTACGGGGTGCGCGCCGTGCGCGCGGACCTCACCGAGGACTTCCCGGCCGCCGAGGCCCTGCTCCAGGCCCTGGGGGCCCGGTCCATCCCGGTGCTGGCCATTTTCCCGGCCGGAGAGGCGGCCCGCCGCCCCATCGTGCTGCGCGACCTGTTCACCGCCGGGCAGCTGCGCCGGGCCCTGGGCCGGGCGCGGACCGAAGGGGGGCTCCGGCCCTCCGCCGCCCCCGGCGCATCCAACTGATCGGGCGGCCCCCGCCCCGATACAAGGAGACCCCATGTCCGACTTCCAATTCTTCCTCCCCACCCGCATCCTCTTCGGGGTCGGCTGCCTGGAGGAGCTGGCCACCACCCCGCACCTGCCCAAGGGCGGCAAGGCCATGATCGTCATGACCTCCGGCGGCAGCATGCTGCGCCACGGCCACCTGGCCCGGGTGCAGGGCTGCCTCTCCAACCAGGGGGTCCGCTCGGTCATCTACGACAAGATCACCCCCAACCCCGAGTCCGCGCAGATCGACGAGGCCGCGGCCACGGCCCGCCGCCTGGAGGTGGACTTCGTGGTGGGCCTGGGCGGGGGCAGCGCCATCGACGCGGCCAAGGCCATCGCCCTGACCGCGGCCAACGGGGGGAGCATCTGGGACTACCTGCGCGGCGGCACGGGGGGCGGCAAGACGCCGGAACAGGCCCCCCTGCCCGTGGTGGCCATCCCCAGCACCGCGGGCACGGGCAGCGAGGCCGACCACCTCTTCGTGGTCTCCAAATCCGGCGGCGACGAAAAGATCGGCATCGGCCTGGAGGGGACCTTCCCGCACCTGGCCGTGGTGGACCCGGCGCTCACCCGGAGCATGCCCCCCCGGGCCACGGCCTTCACCGGGCTGGACGCCTTTTTCCACGCCGCCGAGTCCTACCTGAGCCTGCGGCGCAACCCCATCGGCAACATGCTCGCCCTGGAGGCCGTGCACCTGGTGACCCACACCCTGCCCGACGCGGTGAACGAGCCGGGCGACCAGGCCGCACGCACCGTGCTGGCCTGGGCGGCCTGCGCCGGGGGCATCTGCCTGACCACCTGCGGGTCCACGGCCCAGCACGCCCTGGAGCACGCCCTCTCGGGCCGCAACCCCGCGCTGCCCCACGGCCTGGGCCTGGCCTGCCTGAGCCGGGCCTACTTCCGCCACATGGCCGCCGTGGTCCCGGACCGCATCACGGACCTGGCCCTGGCCATGGGCGTGGAGGAGGTGGAGGACCTGCCCGAGGCCGACCGGCCCGCGGCCTTCCTGGCCGCCCTGGACGAACTCCTCGGCCGGGTGGGCGTGGGCCACGACCGGCTGCGCGACTGGGGCTTCGGCCCGGACGACGCCGAGGCCCTGGCGGACATCGCCCTGGCCACCGGGGCCCGGCACTTCGAGGCCACCCCCGGGCCCATGACCCGCGACGACGTGGTCGCCATCCTGCGCGAAGCCCTGGCCTGAGCCGTCCCCGAAACCCCGCAACCGATCCAACGCACGCCGCAACCCAAGCCTTGGAGCGCCCATGACCAGCCAGAACGCCCCCATCACCGTCGCCAAATCCACCCTGACCGCCTGGTGGCCCCTGCTCCTCGGCACCGCCGCCGCCCTGGTGGCCGTGCAGTACATCCAGCTCGCCGTGGCCGGGGTGACCATCGCGGGCATCGCCGTCCGGCTCCTGGAGCTCTGGCTCCTGGCCGGGTACGCCATGACCCTGCTCAGCACCCTGGCCGAGGTGGCCCCGGGCCGCGCCTGGTACAAACGCTACTTCCACGACTCGGGCTGGGCCTTCATCAAGCTCTTCGGCTGGGGCCTGGCCGTGAACCTGCTGGGCTCCGTGGCCGCCAACGTGGGCGCGGGCATGGGGCAGATCGTGGGCGGGGTGGTCTTCGTGCTCATCTCCGGGATCCAGTACATGCTCATGAGCGTGTTCCTGGCCTGCGCCCCGGACCTGGACTTCAGCGACGCCGTGCGCGGCACCTTCTGGCTCATCCGCCGCGCCCCGCGCTGGTGCGTGCTGCTCATGTTCGTGAACCCGGGCATCCCGCTGGCCGGGGGCTGGGCCGTGACGCAGCTGCCCGCGGTCCTGCACCTGCCCGGCACGATCCTGGTGGCCCTGGCGCAGCAGGGCCTGGGCCTGGCCCTGGTGACGGTGCTCATCAGCATCCGCGTGGCGGACTGGCGGGCCGCGGGCTCGCCCACCGCGGCCCCGGCGACGGAGGAGACCCCGGACGGCGCAGGGACCGGCACCTTCGACATGACCCCCGAGCCCGAGGCCGAGGCCAAGGCCGAAGCCGCTCCCGAAACCACGCCCGAGGCCGCCCCCGAGGCCACGCCCGAACCTGCGCAGGCCCCGGAGACCTCGCCCGCCCTGGAGAGCGAGCCCGACCCGGAGGCCGCCGCCACCCCGGAGGCCAAGGATGAGCCCAAATCCTGACCCCGCGCCCCTGGCCCGCCACCTGACCGGGGCGGACCACCTGGACGTGAAGACCGTGGTGGGCCGGGCCGGGCTGCGGGAATTCCTCTCGGCCATGCTCGGCGCGGACCCGGCCTGGCTGCGCGGGCTCTACGTCCTGCGCGGCGGGCTGGCCGCGATCCTGGGCCTGACCCAGCCGCCGCGCTGCGCCGTGCCCGGGCCCGAGGCCCTGGACCTCTCCCCCGGCGCGCCCCTGCGCTTCTTCACCACCCTGGACTCCGACGGCGCGACCTACTGGGCCGGAGAGGCCGTCGACCGCCACCTGAGCGCGGTGCTGGCCGTGGAGCGCGAGCCCCTGGGGGCCGAGCCGGACGGCCCGGCCCGCTTCCGGGTGACCACGGCGGTGCGCTACCGCCACTGGACCGGCCCGGTCTATTTCAACCTCATCCGCCCCTTCCACCACCTGGTGGTGGCCCGCATGGCCCGGGCCGGAGCGCGCGGCGGCCGGAACGCCCGGCCGGAGGCCCGACCGGAGGCCTGACCGGACGAGCCCTTCGGATGGCCCAAACGGGCGGCCCGGACAAACGCCCGGGCCGTCCACACCCGGCGGACGGCCCGGCCCCGCCGCCATGGAGGTCCCCATGCCCAAGCTTCCCCACGCCCCGACCGGCCCGGCGAATCCCCGGCTGGCCGAACTCGACCACCAGCGCGCCGCGGCCCACGCCCGGCTGA
>JBFWIY010000325.1:0-4146 GCA_050255855.1 Desulfovibrionaceae bacterium | reverse complement strand
CTTGCGCCGGATGAAGCGCTTGATGTTGCTGTAGAGCTGGATGGTCTCGCAGGAATAGTCGGAAAACAGGCGGCGGCGATACTCCTCGCCCCGGCCGGTGAGCACGTAGCGGTAGCTCTTGCCGTTCACCGGCAGGTACTGGAGCATGTTCTGCTCCTGGAGGCGCTTGAGGTACTGGTTGATCATGGCGCCGGAAAGGTTGAGCCGACGGCCGAGCTCGAACTGGGAGAGCCCGCTGTCGCTGGCCAGGGAGTCCAGGATGGCGAGCACCCGGGTCTCCTTGCTGGGCTTGAGATATTTGCCTTCGGAGATGAGCATGTTCATTCAGCCGGTGTATAATTGTTCCGCAACGTCCGCTCCGCTCGCCGCATCGCTCCGGGCCCGTCTAGGTCGTTGAAACACCGTACAATCATTCATACGTGCGGGCCACAAGGCTTGTCAACTTTACCCCCGGCCGGGGGCCGGGACGGCCTTCCGGCCGAGTGAATCGTTGACATAGTGAATAATCGGCCGGTTTTCACCGCGACTTTACCCATTACAAGAATCATACCGTCGGAACTTTTCCCCAGGCTCCACCCAATTGTTGACCCGGAACCGCAGCTTTTATACCTTGAGTGGCCGCTCACGGGCGGCATTTTTCCGACACGAGGGGATGCATGAACGAACACAAGCCCTGGCTCCGCTTCTACGACCCGGAATTGCCGCCCAACCTCGACTACGAGTACCGGCCCCTGTTCGAGTTCCTCGACCAGGCCGCCGAGCGCTGGCCGAGCCGCACCGCCCTGATCTTCAAGAACTACCGGCTGACCTACAAGAAGCTGCGGGCGCTCTCCGAGGTGGTGGCCGCCAACCTGCGCGCCCGGGGGGTCCGCCCCGGCGACAAGGTGGCCATCATGCTGCCCAATCTCCCCCAGACCGTCATCGCCTACTGGGGGGTGCTGCGGGCCGGGGCCGTGGTGGTCATGACCAACCCGCTCTACATGGAGACGGAGATCGTCCACCAGCTCAACGACTCGGGCGCGCGGTTCATGATCCTGCTGGACCTGCTCTGGCCCAAGATCGACGCCCTGCGCGACCGCCTGCCCGTGGACGCCTTTTTCGTCACCTCCATCGACGAGGGCCTGCGCTTCCCCCTCTCCGTGCTCTACCGCCTCAAGACCCGGCGCGAGGGCAAGGTTCCGGACGTGCCCTTTGACGGCGAGCGCGTGTCGCACTTCGCCGCCCTGACCCGGGGCGGCAAGAAGTTCACCTGCAAGGGCATCATCCCCACTCAGGACACGGCGGTGCTCCAGTACACCGGCGGCACCACCGGCGTGGCCAAGGGCTGCATCGTCACCCACGCCAACCTGGCCGCCAACATGCAGCAGTGCCGGGGCTTTCTCCAGGCCATCGCCGGCGACCAGGAGACCTTCATCGCGGTGCTCCCGTTCTTCCACATCTACGGGCTCACCGTATGCATCAACTTCCCCACCCTCATCGGGGGCACCACCCTCATCTTTCCGCGCTACGACCCCAAGGAGATGCTGGCGGCCATCCACAAGCTCAAGCCCACCATCTTCCCCGGGGCCCCGGCCATCTACGGCTCGCTCATCCAACAAAAGAGCGTGGGCAAGTACAACCTCAAGAGCATCAAGGTCTGCATCTCGGGCTCGGCCCCCCTGCCGGCCGACACCACCCGGCGCTTCACCGAGCTCACCGAGGCCAAGATCCTGGAGGGCTACGGCCTCACCGAGGCCTCGCCCGTCACCCACTTCAACCCCTTCAAGAGCAAGCAGAAGCCCGGCAGCATCGGCGTGCCCATGCCGGACACCGAGGCCCGCATCATGGACATGATGGTGGGCGGCGGCGAGCCCCTGCCCCCGGGCAAGATGGGCGAGTTGGTCATCCGGGGCCCGCAGGTCATGCGCGGCTACTACGAGCGCCCGGCGGACACCGCCGACGTGCTGCGCAACGGCTGGCTCTACACCGGCGACATCGCCTACATGGACGAGGACGGCTACTTCTTCATCGTGGACCGACGCAAGGACCTCATCATCTCCTCGGGCTACAACATCTACCCGCGCGAGATCGACGAGGTGCTGCACCACCATCCCAAGATCCGCGAGGCCGTGGCCGTGGGCATCCCCCACGAGACCCGCGGGGAGATCGTCAAGGTCTTCGTGGTGCGCGAGCCCGGGGCGGACCTGGATAAGACCGAGGTCATCGCCTACTGCAAGGAGAAGCTGGCCGCCTACAAGGTGCCCCGCCAGGTGGAGTTCCGCGAGGACCTGCCCAAGACCCTGGTGGGCAAGGTGCTGCGCCGCGCCCTGCGCGAGGAGGAGGAGCGGAAAAAGGCCGCGGCCGCGGAGCGCCGCGCCGCCCGCCACGCCGACGCCTCCCTCTCCGCCGCCCAGAACGCCGCCACGGATGCGGCCGAGGACGCCGCGGCCGCGGCCGAAGAAGCCGACCTGGACGCCGACGCCGGGTAGACGCCCCCTCCCACGACGACAAAACCCCCGCGAGCGCGCCGCCCGCGGGGGTTTTTTTCGACCTGGAGAGGCGGCCGCCCGGCTAGGGCAGCACCACCACCTTCTTGATGACCACCGGCTCCACCGGCAGGTTGGCGAACTCCGGGCCCTGGGCCTTGGTGGCCACCTTGCCGATGCGGTCCACCAGCCCGGCGCCGGCGTAGACCTTGCCGAACACACAGTAGCCGTAGCCGTCCATGGTGGGGGCGCGGAAGTCCAGCCCCGCGTTGCGCTTGAGGTTGATGTAGAACTGGGCGTCGGCGGAGTTCGGGTGCGGGCCGCGGGCCATGGCCACGGTGTAGACGTCGTTCCGCAGCCCGTTGTCCGCCTCGTTCTTGATGGACTCGCGGACGGGCTTGCGCAGCAGGGCCTCGGTGTAGCCGCCGCCCTGGATGACGAAGCCCGGCACCACGCGGTGAAAGATGGTGCCGTCGTAGAACCCGGCCTTGGCGTACTCCAGGAAGTTGGCCACGGTGACCGGGGCCTTGTCCGGATAGAGCTCCATGATGATGTTGCCCAGATTGGTCTGGAGCTGCACGCGCACGGTGGTGTCGGCGGCGGCCGGGGCCGGGGCGGCGGCCGGGGTCTGGGCCAGGGCCGGGGTCAGCAACAGGCAGATCAGGGTCAGGCACGAGGCCAGACCCGCGGACAGGGCCCGGGACAGCATGCGGATGGGGGCCGACGGTTTCGGCATGGAAGACCATCTCCTCGCCCGGCGGACCGGGCTGTTTTCGGTTGCACGGCGAGGCGGCCCGCGCCGCCCCGACAACGGGTATCAGTCCGCCCGGCGCGGCGTCAACGCCCGAGGCCGGGGCGGCCGGGGCCGACCGGGGGGGGGACGGGGGGGCGGACGAAAACCAACGCCCCGCCGGGCCAGGCGTCCCGCGGGCTTGCGCCCTCCCGGCGGAGCGTCTATCCTGGGCCTTCATCCTATGGACGCCCTCGCCCTGCTGCGCAACGCCGTCACCCTCCACCGCCAGGGCCGCCTGCAGGCGGCCTGCGACCTCTATGGCCGCGTCCTGGCCCTGCGCCCGGACCTGGCCGAGGCCGCCCTGCTCCTGGGCCTGGCCGGGCTGGAGCTGGAGGACTTCGACGCCGCCGAGGCCGCCTTCGCCCGGGCCGTGGCCCTGGCCCCGCAGGACGCCGAGGCCCACCACGGCCTGGGGGCCGCCCGGCTGGCCCTGGGCCGCCCGGCCGAGGCCGAGGCCGACCAGCGCCGCGCCGTGGCGCTGGCCCCGGGCTGCGCCCCGGCCTGGGACGGGCTGGGCGGCGCCCTGCTCGCCCAGGACCGGCCCGAGGAGGCCATGGCGGCCTACGCGCAGGCCCTGGCCCTGATCCCGGACCACGATCCCGAGCAGATCGGGACCCTGAACAACCTGGGGGCCGCCTGCAAGGCCGCGGGCCGCCCGGCCGAGGCCCTGGCCCACTACGACCGGGTCCTGGCCCTGCGCCCCGACGACCCGGACATCCGGTGCAACCGCGCCAACGCCGCCCTGGACCTGGGGGACGCCGAGGCCGCCCTGGCCGATTTCCAGGCCGCCTGCGCCGCGGACCCGGAACACGCGGCCGCGCGCTGGGGGGCCTGCTTCGCCCGGCTGCCCGTGGGTTTCGAGGCCGAGGCGGACATCGCCCCGGCCCG
>JBFWIY010000324.1:0-4157 GCA_050255855.1 Desulfovibrionaceae bacterium | reverse complement strand
CGCCGATGAAGTACATGCCCGAGATTTTGCCGCCGGCGTCGATGATGGGCCAGTACAGGGTGTCGTAGTCCACGCCCAGGATGGTGTTGCGGGCCTTGAAGGTCTTGCCCTGGACGAGCACCGTGTCCAGCACCGTGGGGTTGTCCATCTTGGTGCCCACGGCCCGCTTGCCGTCCTTCATGATGGTGGTGGAGATGCGGGTGTCCTTGTCAAAGATGGTGCAGGCCACTCCCAGGCGGTTCTTGATGCCGTCCACGAAGCTGTGGGAGGCGATGTCCATGCCGGTGGTGATGGCGCCCACCAGGGTCCCGTCCAGGGTGACGGGCTGCCCGGCGCGCAGCGAGAACTTGATCACGTTGCCGGGCTCGATGCCGGTGCTGGTCTCGCCCTGCAGGGCCTTCTGGACGTTGATCTGCTTCATGACGGAGTCGCCGAACTTTTCCGAGTGGCCGCGGGCGAGGACCGTGCCCTGAGTGTCGGAGATGGTGACGAACTCCACGCGGGTCATGGCGATGAGTTTCTTGGCGTAGGCCTGCAGGGCCGGGGTGTCCCGGCTGGCCATGGCCTGGGCGAAGGTGCGGTCCTGCGCGGCCATCCAGGCCACGGCGGACATGTCCTTGGACGAGTCCGCGATCTCGCCGTCCACCACGCGCTGGTTGGAGGCCAGGCGTTCCAGGGACTGCTCCTCGAAGCCCCGGGACATGAACCAGTTGACGCCCATGGTGATGCTGGCCGCCAGAAAAATGGTCAGTCCCAGGTTGAGTCCGATGATCTTGGTGAAGATGTTGATTCTGCGCATGGTGGTCATACCTCGGCTTGCGTGCATGCCGTCCGTGGTCCGGCTCTGGTCCGTCCCGCCTCATCCGCTTCGGGCGGACGTCCCTCAACGTCGTCCCGATTCGGCTTTCCCTCATGCCCCAAGCCGACCTGGCGCGGGTTGCGTCGTCAATGTAGCGGCTGCGCAGCAGTGTGTCGAGACGGTTACAGCGTGTTGCCGGAAAATCGTCGTTTTTGACAAATTTTACACAAAACAAAGGCGGCGGCGGGACGAATAGGCGGGAAGACGCCGCGGGGAGGGCGGTGCAGGGAGACGGGAGGGGGAAAAGGCCGGTTGGGACGGGGGGGCGGCGCGCCGGGCCGCGCCATGACGGACGGAAGACCCGGCCGGGCGGCGGGGCGGTGGGCGAAGGGGCAGGGCAGGGGGCGCGCCCGGGGGGCGGCCCCGTCCGCGCGGGCGGGGGATGCCCCGGGCGGGGCGGATCAGCCCGCCAGGCGCGCCACGTTGGCCCAGAGCCGGGGGGACAGGCGGCTGTAGCGGTCGAAGTCGGCCACGATCTCCAGGCCCGGGACCACCATGCGCACCACCGGGATCTCCAGGTCCGCGCGGGTCAGGTCCACGGTGTAGGGGGTGTAGCCGTGGGCCAGCAGGGTCTGGTCCAGGACCAGGCCGTCGCCCTCGGCGCTGCCCGTGCAGGCGTCCGGCAGGTCCTCCAGGCGGCGCACCGGCAGGTCCGCCGGGGCCGGGCCCGAGGCCGGCCCGGGGAAGGGCCAGGCGGTCTCGGTGAGGGCCGAGAGCACGGCGCGACGGCCGTCGAGCCCGCAGCCCATGCCCTGGTTCACGTCCCCGTCCGGGCCCAGGACGATGCTCTTGTAGCAGGGCACGCCGAACTCCGTGGTGCAGTCCTGGAACCAGACCTGCACGCCCGCCTGCTCGTATCCGCCGAGCAGGGCGGCCAGGGCGAAGTCGTCGGCGGTCAGGCGGAAGCAGCGGGCCGGGTCGAAGGGCGTGACCGCGGCGGCGTCGCGTTCCAGCACCTCGCACAGGCCCGAGACCCGGGCCTCGGCCAGGGTGTTGCCCGAGGCCAGCCCGGTGGAGCCCAGGGCGCTGAAGAGCTCGGGCTCGTCCAGGTTCAGGAACAGGAAGGCCAGCTGGGCCGGGACCAGGGCCGGACGGGGGCGGCCCGCCCCGGGCCCGTCGCAGGCGGTGGCCGCCTCGGCCCGGACCCAGTGCAGGGTCTGGCCCAGGTAGGGGACCTCCAGGCGCAGGGCGGCGGGGTCCAGGGCCCCGCGTCCGGCCAGGTCCGCGAAGCTCCCCGGCTCCAGGGGCATGGGGGCGGCCCGGTGGCGGACGCCGTTGGCGTCCACGGCGGCGTAGGACGAAAAGCGTTCGGCGCACTCCATGAGGCAGGAGGCCCGGGCCGCGAGCAGGTCCAGGCCGCGGCCGTAGCAGGTCTGGAGCCCGAACAGGGTGTTGGCGTGGCGGCCGTGGCGCACGGTGACGTCCACGGACCAGTGGCGCAGCAGGGCCGTGGGGCTCAGGCTGGCCCGGTGCATGGCCTCGCCGCTGGCGAAGGCCTCGGCGGCCTCCAGCCGCGCCCCGGCCCGGCGGATGGTCTCCAGGGCGGGGCGGCGCGGCGCGGGCGGCGGGAGCAGCCCGGCCCGGGCCAGCCGGGCGCGCACCTCGGCCGCCGCGGGGCCGGGGGCCGGATTCGCCTCGGCCACGCCCGGCGGCGGTTCGGGCAGGTCGGCCCGGGCCGGGACCGGGGCCAGGTCCAGCACGCAGGGGCGCAGGGCGGCCGTGGCCGCGCGGTGGGCCGCCTGGTCGGGCAGGGCCAGGGAGCGCAGCAGCACGCCCGGGCTGTGGGCGGCCAGCTCGGCCGGGTCCAGGGGGGCCAGGAGGGGCCGCAGCCCGGTCAGGCGCATGTGGGTGTGGCAGGCCTCGTAGAGCAGGGCGGCCAGCACCGGGTCCTTGCGGCCGCCCTCGGCCACGCACTCGCGCACCATGCGCTCCACCTTGCGGTGGGGCATCTCGCCCAGCTTCTGCACCAGCTGGCGGCGCATGAATTCGTCCATGGGCCGGGCGTGCTGGTGGGCCAGCATGTCGTTGAGGCTGAGGCTGCCCGTGGGCATGGCGGCGAAGCAGCCCACCCCGGCGATGGTGTTCAGGAGCTGGAGCTGATAATTCATGGGACTGTCCTGCGGCCGCGCGCGGCCGGGCGGGCTACGGCGTCAGGCTGACCTCGAAGCGCTGCTCCACCAGGACCCGGTCCCCGTACAGCACCTGGATGGTGAAGGTGCCGGGCACCAGGGTCCAGCCCATGTCGAAGGACCAGACCGAGTACTCGGCCTTGCCGATGGTGCGGTCGAAGGTGGTGCGGCTCTCGGTGTAGGTGACGCCGTTGCGCGGGTTGTACATGGGCGGGTGCCGGACGACCACCTCCACCGGGACCTGCGCCCCGGTGGGGCTGCCGCGCAGCACGTACTTGACGCCGAACCCGGTGCCCAGGTCGGCCCGGACCTTGGTGGTGGCCGCCTTGAGCACGAAGGATCGGGAAAGGATCTTGTTCTGGTCGGCCACGTTGTCGTCGCGGATGAAGGCCGCGATGTCGGAGTCGTAGATCCCGGCCTCCAGCAGGTCCGCGCCCTCCACCACGGGCCGTTGGGCCAGGGCGGGGGCGGCGAACAGCATCAGGAGGCACAGGGCGGCGAGGCAGGTGCGCATGGGGGCTCCGGGTCAATCGACGGCAAAGGGGTCGTCCGCGGTTAGTACGTGAGCATCCGCATCGTGGCAACCCTTCCGGGAGGGTTTCGCCTCCGCCGGGGGCGCGGCGGGCGGGGCCGGAGGCGGGGCGGGCCGGGCGTCGGTCCCCAGGCTCTGGCGGTTGCGCACGCAGGCGCGCAGGTATTCGGCCACGCGGCCCGCGGGGCCGGAGCCGTCGGGGACGCGCACCTCCTGGCCGCCGATGGTGAAGAGCGTCACCTGGCCGCCCGCGGCCTCCACGTGGCTGACCCCGGCGTAGAAGACCTCGGTGGCGTCGCCGCCCCGGGTCTCGAACACGGGCGGGTCCGGCGGGCGGTGGGCGAGGGGGGGGACCAGGCGGCCCGAACGTTTGGCGATGACCACGGACTCCGGCCGGGGGAGCAGCACGACGGCCTCCAGCCCGGCCGGGAATTCGCGTCGGGGAAAGGCGCGCACCACGCCCTGGTCGCGGATCTGCTGGAAGTGGGGCTCATCGTCCGCCACGCCCTGTTCGGCGCGCGCCTCGCGGACCAGCTGGGCGGTCAGGGCCTCGCGCCAGGCGGGCACGCGGCGGGCCAGCCGCCAGGCGCCGAGCAGGGCCGCCGCCGGGGCGGCCAGGCCGAGCAGCAGGCCCCAG
>JBFWIY010000323.1:0-4161 GCA_050255855.1 Desulfovibrionaceae bacterium | reverse complement strand
CCAAGGAGAGCTGCCGCATGAAGGTTCGCATTCTGGAGACCCTGGGCGAGGCGGGACAGGCCCGCGGGGTCTGCGTGGTCATCGACGTGTTCCGGGCCGCCACCACGGCCTGCGTGCTGAGCGAGCAGGGGGCCGAGGTCCTGGCCGCGCCGGACCTGGAGAGCGCCCTGCGCTGGCGGGCGGCCGGGAGCGGGCGGCTGGTGCTGGCCGAGCGGGGCGGGGAGCCCCGGCCCGAGGCCGACCTGGGCAACTCGCCCCACCTGGCCCTGGGCCTGGACCTGGCGGGCCGCCAGGTGGCCATGTGCACCAGCGCCGGGACCCCGGCCCTGTTCGCCGCCCTGGCCGCGGCCGACGCCGTGCTGATGGGGGCCTTTGTCAACGCCTCGGCCCTGGAGCGCCGCCTGCGCGAGCTCGATCCCGAGGACGTGACCCTGCTGGCCGCGGGCGCGGGCGGGGTCGAGCCCTGCATGGAGGACCGCATGGCCGCCCTCTACCTCAAGAACCAGCTGGAGGCGTTTCCCAACAGCATGGAGGCCCTGGACCGCTTCCTGCGCGGCGCGCCAGCGGCCCAGAAGTTCCTGGACCCGGCCCTGACCTGGGCCCCGGCCGAGGACCTGGACATCTGCCTCACCCTGGACCGCGTGGACTTCGCCCTGGCCGCGGAGTCCGGGCCCGAGGGCCTGGTGCGCCTGGTCCGGGCCTGACGGGCCGACTCGGCCCCTTGCAAGCCTGTTCGGGCCGGATCGGCGGGACAAATTCGGCCCCGCCGGCCCGGCCCGGATCGTCTTTCTCCCCGCCCCTGGCCGGGTTCCCGCCTTCCGGCGCATGTCCTCGGGGATATTTTCGAGGGCGTCCGCGGGCTCCGGGCCGCCGCTCGTCGATTTTTCCCAGCTTTTCCGCATGTGGCACTATCTTTTTAGAGAGTAATACGCTATGGGCATCACTTGTGGTCCGGGCAGGGGTTTGCGATGGGCCGCAGAACCGCTCTATCTGGTGCCGAATAGGGACTAATCGCCTGCGGATGTGGTTTTTTTCCCGCTTCCAGGTTGACGTCTCGTGGACTTTGGGGCACAAGGGGAGCACCATTCCGTATATGGCGTATCCCGGGCTCGGGGTGCGCTCCCGATTGAGGAGGGAGAGGTACAAACCCATGGTCTTCAACTGGTTTCACCTTGCCATTATTGTGTTCCTAGTCGGATCGCTGTTGTTCGCGGTTCCGCCCGTGATGTTGGCGATTCTGGTGGCGCCGCGCGCCAGCGGTGGGGATATGGGCATGCCTTTCGAGTGCGGCATGCGCCCCTACGGCCAGTCCTGGACGCGCTGGGGCATCACCTACTACTGCTACGCCCTGATCTTCCTCGCCTTCGACGTGGACGTGCTCTACCTCTTTCCCGTGGCCATCCATTACCCGGCCACCGTGGGGTGGCTCGCCTTCGGCAAGGTCTTCATCTTCCTGTTCGTCCTGGCCCTTTCCATCGTCTACTTCTGGGCTAAAGGGGTGTTCACATGGCCGAAACGGATTTCGTGACCTGCGCGGCGCAGAAGACGCCCGCCCGCATCGACCCGCCCATCGTCAACGTCCCGCTGGTCAACAAGATCCTGGACGTCTGTCGGGCCATGAGTCTTTGGCCGGCCACGTTCGGCTTGGCCTGCTGCGCGTTTGAGATGATGGCGGCGGGCATGGCCCGCTTCGACATGGCCCGTTTCGGGGCCGAGGTCTTCCGCCCTTCCATCCGTCAATCCGATCTCATGATCGTGTGCGGCACCGTGACCAAGAAGATGGCCCCGGCCGTGGTTCGCCTGTACGAGCAGATGCCCGCCCCCAAGTGGGTCATCGCCATGGGCAACTGCGCCATCGCCGGCGGCCCCTTCGACTGCAAGGGGAACTACAACGTGGTCCAGGGCGTGGACACCATCATTCCCGTGGATGTCTACGTGCCCGGCTGCCCGCCGCGGCCCGAAGGGCTGCTTGAAGGGCTCTTCGTCCTGCAGAAGAAGATCACCGGCCGCCGTTGGTGGCCGGTTCCCAAGCCGGTGGGGGAGGGTAAGTAGCATGGAGAAGATCTTCGCCAAGGTCCGCACCAAGCTCATCGCACGGTGCGACTACGCCCGCACCGGCCAGGTGCTCCAGGTCTTCGTGGTCCCGGCCCAGATCCGGGCCGCTGCGACCGCCCTGCGCGACGCCGGGTTCTTCCTGGAGGACGTGCTCGCCCTGGACGTGACCCAGGGGTACGTGGTGACCTACCATTACGACAATATGCTGAACCCCGGGCGCATCACCCTGCGCACCCTCGTGCCCCACGACGCGCCCGATGTGCCCTCCATCGCGGATATCGTCTCCGGCGCCGACTGGCACGAGCGCGAGACCCGGGACATGACCGGCATCCAGTTCACCGGGCATCCCAATTTCCTCCCGCTGCTGGTGCCCGCCGAGGATCCGGACCAGTTTCCCCTGCGCAAGACCGCCAAGACCCGCAAGCCCCTGGGCGAGATGCTGGAGCTGGGCGAGGTCGTGTCCAGCGACGGCGAACTGGACCCGCTGTTCCTGCGGGAAGAGGCCGGGGCCGAGGCCGAAACGGCGCAGGCCGGGGAGTAGGAGCGAGCTATGACGCAATATCCCAACCTTGCCGACACCCAGGGCGATTTCTACACCCAGGCCTTTGCCAA
The DNA here is from genome assembly GCA_050255855.1 of Desulfovibrionaceae bacterium. Lineage (GTDB taxonomy): Bacteria > Desulfobacterota > Desulfovibrionia > Desulfovibrionales > Desulfovibrionaceae. The sequence goes on along the minus strand of JBFWIY010000323.1, from coordinate 1,494 downwards.
AGGCGCCCAGGAAGGCACCCTCATCGTCAACGTGGGCCCGCAGCACCCCGCCACCCACGGCGTGCTGCGCGTGCTCTGCGAGCTGGACGGCGAGTACGTCCTGCGCACCGAGTGCGTGCTGGGCTACCTGCACCGCATGCACGAGAAGATGGGCGAGGTGCAGACCTTCTATCAGTTCATCCCCAACATGGGCCGCATCGACTACCTGCACCCCATGGCCTGGAACTGGGCCTGGGTGGGCGCGGTGGAACGGCTGGCCGGCATCGAGGTGGAGGAGCGGGCCGAGTACATCCGGGTCATCACCTGCGAACTCAACCGCATCAACTCGCACCTGTTGTGGTGGGGCGCCTTCCTCCTGGACCTGGGCGCCTTCACCCCCATCCTGTACGCCTTTGACGACCGCGAGTGGCTTCTGGACTTCCTGCAGCGTCCCACGGGCTCGCGCCTGACCTACAGCTACTTCCGCATCGGCGGCGTGCAGGCCGATCTCGACGACATCTTCGTCGATGAATGCAAGCGCTTTGTCACGCATCTGCGGGAGCGCCTGCCCATGTACAAGGCGTTGGTGACGGAGAACATCATCCTGCGCAAGCGCCTCGAAGGCGTGGGCGACCTGCCCCTGGAGATGGCCGTGCGCTACGGCGCCACCGGCCCGGTGGTGCGCGGTTCCGGCCTGGCCTACGACACCCGTCGCGCCGAGCCCTACGGCATCTATGACCGCTTCGATTACGAGATCCCCACGTCGGACCGGACCGACTCCATGGGGCGCTATCTGGTCCGCATGGAGGAGATCGTGCAGAGCCTGCGCATCATCGAGCAGGCCCTGGAGCAGCTGCCGGGCGCCAAGGGCGGCTACTGGATCAAGAACGCCCCCAAGCCGCAGGCCAAGATGCCCGCGGGCGAGGCCTACTTCGCTGTGGAGGGCGCGCGCGGCAAGATCGGCATCAACGTGGTCAGCGACGGCTCCAAGGTCCCCTACCGGACGCGTCTGCGCGCCCCGGGATTCGCCAACCTGACCCTGTTCTCCGAACTCGCCAAGGGCACGCTGCTGCCGGATATGCTGGCCATCCTGGGCAGCCTGGACATGGTCATCCCCGAGATAGACAGGTAGGACGCACATGACTGGACCCCTGTATCCGCTTCTGCATATGGTCATCGCCATGGTGGCGGTCATCATCTGGGTGGCCCTCAACGCCCTGCTGCTGGTGTACCTCGAACGCAAGTTCGCGGGCCACATCCAGCGTCGGCCCGGCCCCTACGAGGTCGGCCCGCACGGCATCCTCCAGACGCTTATCGACGGCGTCAAGCTCATGGGCAAACAGCTCATCCGGCCCAACAACGTGGACCCGTGGCTCTATTACGCCGCGCCGATCCTCTCGTTCCTGCCGGTGGTGCTGGTCTTTCTGCCCATCCCCTACGGCCGGGTCCTGACCGGCATGGAGGTGGACCTCGGCCTGCTGCTGATCCTGGCCTTTTCCGGGATCAACGTGCTGG
>JBFWIY010000322.1:0-4167 GCA_050255855.1 Desulfovibrionaceae bacterium | reverse complement strand
GGTCTGGGACAACGAGTGGACCGCCGACGTGACGATCATGGAAGAGGGCACCGAGCTCATCAACCGTATCGCCAAGCCCGACCACCACTTCCCGCTGCCCCAGTTCACGTCCTGCTGCCCGGGCTGGGTGAAGTTCGCCGAGACCTTCTACCCTGACCTGCTGCCGCACCTGAGCACCTGCAAATCGCCCATCGGCATGCTTGGCCCCCTGGCCAAGACCTACGGCGCCGAGCAGGCCAAGGTGAACCCGGCCAAGATGTTCACGGTCTCCATCATGCCCTGCACCGCCAAGAAGTACGAGGGCCTGCGCCCCGAGCTGGCGGCCAGCGGCTACCGCGACATCGACGCCACCATCACCACCCGCGAGCTGGCCTACATGATCAAGAAGGCCGGCATCGACTTCGCCAAGCTCAAGGACGAGGAGCCCGATCCCATCCTCGGCATGTCCACCGGCGCGGCCACCATCTTCGCCACCAGCGGCGGCGTGATGGAGGCGGCTCTGCGCCTGGCCTACGAGGTCCTCTCCGGCGAGAAGCTGAAGGATCCGGAGATCAAGGCCGTCCGCGCCAGCAAGGGCATCGTCACCGCGGCCATCAACGTGCCCAAGTTCGGTGAGGTTCGCGTGGCCGTGGCCAGCGGGCTCGACAACGCCGCCAAGCTCTGCGACGAAGTCCGCGCCGGCAAGTCCCCGTACCACTTCATCGAGATCATGACCTGCCCCGGCGGCTGCGTGAACGGCGGCGGCCAGCCGCTCGACCCGAGCGTGCGCGCCGACAACGGCGAGTCCCGGCTGTTCGCGTCCCTCAAGGAGCGCTTCGGCGCCCGGAAGATCGGCTAAAGGAGAGATGAACCATGGAAGAAAAAACGCTTGAAATGAGCCGTCGCGGCTTTCTGAAGACCGCGGGCGTGGCCGCGGCCGTGACCCTGGTGAACGCCGGACTGGTGCTCAACGCCGACGCCGCTGCGGTGGACTTCGTGGGCCAGCGCCAGGCCTCGGTCTACCAGGCCGACGCCAAGGTCTACAAGATCCGCAAGTCCCAGGACAACCCCATGATCGCGAAGCTGTACGCCAAGGACGGCTTCCTGCCCGAGGGCCCCTGCGCGCACAAGTCCCACCAGCTGCTGCACACCTACTACTATGACCGCAGCGCCAACCTGGCGGCGCTCAAGGCCAAGGGCGTGAAGCTGAAGCACTAGCCGCCGGACGTCGACAACACCTCCAGTGCAACCTGCGGCAAGGGTCGTTCTGAACCAAAGGGTTGCACCTTTCCTCTCCCCCGTTTCCCGGATTTCCCCCTATTCCCCGGCCGCCTTGAGGGCCTTGGCCAGGTCCGCCTCGAACTCGTCGCGCTGCCAGGTGATGCAGCGCGGCAGGGTGGCGGGGTCGGCCGCGGCCAGCCAGTCGCGGAAGCGGGTGAGCAGCCCCCGGGCGCGCTCGGCGTCGGCCGGGTCCGGGTCCGCGCCGCGCTCCCGGGCCAGGTCGCGCCGCTTGAGCAGGGCCTTGCCCAGGTTGAACCAGGCCAGGGGATAGTCGGCGATGTCGATGGCCGCCTGGTAGTGGGCCATGGCCTGGTCCAGGTCGCCCAGCTGGGCGTAGGCCACGCCCGTGTCGTTGTGGGCCTCGGCCCCCACGGCGGACTGCTCGCAGCACTCCAGCACCCGGCCGTATTCGGTGATGGCGGCCTGGGGCTTGCCCATGGTCAGGAAGCGCTCGCCCTGGAGGATGAGCTGGCGCGGGTTGCCCTGGGCCCGGGCCGGGCCCGGGAGCAGCAGCGCGGCCAGCAGGCCGAGGACCAGGACGGACGCGGGCAGGGCGGACGGGCGGCGGGGGGACATGGGACCTCCGGGCGGACGAAACGGATTGGTGACATTGTTTTGAGATTCATATGCGCGAAAAGAGCATTGTCCGAAACTGTTATGCTTTGATTCCGTTCTGTCAAGGCGAGGGCAGAGGAAATTTTTCCATCCGAACGGTGGACATTTCAACGGAATCTCCGTAGATGCCTTGTGTTACGAATTATAAAACGGTAGCACGAAAGGGTCGACAATGACGACGGACAAGCCCGAAGCAAAGGACACGGACGCGCCCCAGACCGAGGCCCTGCCGCGCCGCATGTCGGTGATCGGCATCGTGGTGAGCGACCGCGGATTCGCCGGGAGCCGGGTGAACACGGTGCTCTCCCAGTTCGGGAACATCATCGTGGCCCGCACCGGGGTGCCGTGGCGCGAGGGGGGCGGCGGGGTCATCTCCCTCATCGTGGACGCCAACACCAACGAACTCGGCGCCCTGACCGGCAAACTGGGCATGATCCGCCACGTGCGGGTGCGCTCGGTCATGCTCTAGGGGCCCGGCGAAACCGGAACCGGAGGAGGACATGGACGACAAAAAGCCGCCGCGCAGGCTCGGGCTGACGCGGATCGGCCTCGTCTGGGCGGTCCTGGCGTGCCTGCTGGGGGTCGCGGCCCCGGGTGGGGCCCGGGCCCAGGATGACGCAGCCGGGGCCGACGTGGCCCTGACCCCCATGACCGTCACCGCCCGGGGCGTGCCCCGGCCCACCTCCCTCACCCCGGGCAGCGTCGGGGTCATCGAGGCGGACGAGATCGCCGAGACCGCGCCCCTGGGCCTGGCCGACGCCGCGGCCCGGCTGGCCGGGGTGGACGTGTCCGACGACTCGCCCTACGGCGCGGACATCTCCATCCGCGGCCTGGGGCGGGACTCCGTGGTCTTCCTCATCGACGGCTGCCGGGTGAACATGACCACGGATCTCAACGGCCGCTTCGGCCTGGTGAACCCCATGGACGTGGAGCGCATCGAGGTCATCAAGGGCCCGGCCAGCGTGCTCTACGGCTCCGGCTCCACGGGCGGGGTGGTGAACATCATCACCAAGAAGGGCCGGTTCGAGAAGGACGCGGCCTGGCACGGCGAGACCATGGCCACCGGCTCCACCAACCCCCAGGGCGGCGACCTCTACGGCAACCTCTCCTACAACTCGGACCGGGCCTGGTTCCTGGGCTCGGGCAGCTGGCGCGAGGCCGACGACTACCGCTCCGGCGGCGGGGACCGGGTGTCCAACAGCAAGTTCTCCGACTGGTCGGGCAAGCTGGCCGCGGGCTGGGCCTGGAGCGACACCCAGTCCACCATGCTCCAGTACCAGCACACCGAGGGCGACGGCATCGGCATCCCGGGCAAGGGCACGGCCAATGTGCCCGTGGGCGCCGAGCTCACCCTGGAGGACAACGACCGCCAGTTCCTCCAGATGGAGCACAGCTTCAAGCCCGAGGACTCGGTCCTGGCCGAGTCCACCCTCCAGCTCTCCTACCAGAAGATCGAGCGCAACCCGCGCATCGACAAGTTCGCCGCGGGCAACTACTACCTCAAGCCCGAGGCCCAGTACGAGACCCAGGCCCTGAACTGGAAGAACGTGTTCGAGCTCGGCAGCCACACCCTGGTGGCCGGGGTGGACGCCTGGAACTGGCACTACATGCACTCCACCCGGGTGCGCAAAACCCTGGCCGGGGCCGTGTTCACCGACACCCCCACCCCCAACACCGACCAGACCTCGGCCGGGATCTACGTGGAGGACGACTGGGCCCTGGCCGAGGCCTGGATCCTGAACCTGGGCCTGCGCGGGGACGGGGTGTTCATGGACAACGAGTCCACCCGCACCATCGAGGCGGGCAGCCACGAGAGCCTGGACTGGGGCGGCCACGTGGGCCTGACCTGGATCTTCGCCCCGGACTGGAGCATGACCGGCCTGGTGGCGGCCAGCTACCGCTCGCCCAACATCCTGGAGCGCTTCAAGAACATCAACCTGGGCGGCGGCAAGGCCGAGATCGGCAACCCGGACCTGCGCTCCGAGCGCTCCACCTTCTGGGAGTACGGCCTGCACCTGGCGGACCAGACCCTGCGCTGGGACTCCTCGGTCTTCCTCAACCAGGTGGAGGACTACATCGGCAGCACGGCGGTCTCGCCCACGGTCTACCAGATGGGCAACGTGGCCCGGGCCCGCCTCTGGGGGGTGGATTCCTCCGTGGACTGGCGCTTCGCCGAGGCCTGGAGCGCCTACGGCAACATCGCCTACACCGAGGGCTTCGACGACAAGACCGGCGAGCCCCTGCGCTTCGTGGCTCCGCTGGGCGGCCTGCTGGGCCTGCGCCAGGAGCTGG
>JBFWIY010000321.1:0-4179 GCA_050255855.1 Desulfovibrionaceae bacterium | reverse complement strand
ATTGCTGCTATACGGAGGGGAAATTCAACGTCGCGCGGTTCGCCCCGGCCGCCCCGACGCGAGGTCGCATGCAGGATACGATCATCAAGGCCGTCGAAAAGATGCCCGCCTTTCCCAAGAGCGTGCATCAGGTCATCACCCTGACCTCGGACATCAACTGCTCCCAGAAGCAGCTGGTGGAGGTCATCAAGAACGATCCGGTGTTCACCCTGAAGATCCTCAAGCTGGTGAACTCGCCCTTCTTCGGGCTCATGAAGGAAGTCACCTCCATCAACCAGGCCAGCGTCTACCTGGGGCTCAACACCCTGAAGAACGTGGCCCTGGGCCTGGCCGCCATCGGCTGCCTGCCGGGGAAGAACAAGGCCGGGTTCGACATGGGGGCCTTCTGGCTGCACTCCCTGGCCGTGGCCTCGGCCACCAAGCTCCTGGGCCAGCAGCTGGGCGCCAGCCGGGACGAGGCCGGGGATTTCTTCGCCGCCGGGCTGCTGCACGACGTGGGCAAGGTGGTGCTGGCCCTGCACGCCCCGGAGGAGTTCAAGCGCGCCCTGGACCTGGCCGCCGAGGGCCGGGCCCTGCACCAGGCCGAGCAGGAGGCCCTGGGCCTGGACCACGCCGAGGTGGGCGGGCTGCTGGCCCGGCACTGGAACCTGCCGGGCAGGCTGACCCAGGCCATCCGCAGCCACCACGCCGCCGCGCCCGGGGACGATTCCCTGTGCCAGTGCGTCTGGGCCGCCAACCAGGTGGCCAAGCGCGCCGGGCACGGCCAGGCGGGGGACGGCCGGGTGGAGGCGCTGCCCGAGGCCGTGGCCGGACGCCTGGGCGGCGGGGTGGACGACCTGGTGGCCCGCCTGGACGGCCTGCCCGCCGAGGTGGAGCGGGCCCGGAGCTTTATCCAGGTGGGAGGTGCGGCATGATCGTCCGGTTCTGGGGCACGCGCGGCTCCATTCCCGCCCCCGGGCCGGGCACGGCCCGCTACGGCGGCAACACCACCTGCATCGAGATCGACCTGGGGCAGGGCCCGCGCATCATCCTGGACGCGGGCACGGGCATCCGCCCCCTGGGCCTGACCCTGGCCAAGGCCATGCCCGTGGAGTGCCACGTCTTCATCACCCACACCCACTGGGACCACATTCAGGGCCTGCCCTTTTTCGTGCCGCTCTTCGTGCCCGGCAACCGGGTGACCATCTACGGCCCGCCCAACCCGCTGGCCCAGACCGGCATCGAGGAGGTCCTGCCCGTGCAGATGGCCTACCCGTACTTTCCGGTGCGGGCGGCGGAGCTGCGCGCGGGCATCGAGGCCGTCACCCTGAGCGACGGCCAGACCGTCCAGGCCGGGGCGGCCAACATCTCGGCCCTGCTCATGAACCACCCGGCCCTGTGCTACGGCTACCTGGTGGAGTTCGGCGGGGCGCGGATGTTCTTCACCGGCGACCACGAACCCTTCGCCAACATCTACGCCCCGGACGACGAGGAGTGGGGCGACTACCAGCAGGTGGTGGACGAGCGCAACGCGGCCATCCGCCGCCGCCTGACCGGGGTGGACCTGCTGGTGGTGGACGCCCAGTACACCGACGAGGAGTACGAGGCCCGGCGCGGCTGGGGGCACGGCTCCTTCGGCCAGGCCATGGCCCTGGCGCGCGGGGCCGGGGTGCGGCGGGTGGTCTGCACCCACCACGACCCCACCCGGGACGACGCGGCCCTGGACGCCCTCATGGCGCGCGTCGCGGCCGAGCACCCGGACCTGGATATCTGCGCCGCGCGCGAGGGCATGGAGATCGACCTGGGCCGCTGATTCCCTTGATTCCCTGCGGCCGTCCCGCCCCCGGCGTTGCTTTTCCTTGCCGCTGACGATATGTGTGTGCCAATCTGGCGCAACGTTCGGATCCTCCCGTGCGCCGAAACGGCAGGAGCAGACCGTGATCGTACGCTCGTGGGGCGCCCGGGGCTCCATCCCCGTCTCGGGTCCGGAGTTCGTCAAATACGGCGGCGACACCACCTGCATCGAGATCCGCACCAAGAACGACGAAATCATCATCATCGACGCGGGCAGCGGCATCCGCCGCCTGGCCAACAGCCTGCTGGACCAAGGCCGCTACGACTACACCTTCCTGTTCACCCACGCCCACTGGGACCACATCCTGGGTTTTCCCTTCTTCAAGCCCCTGTACTCCAAGAAGGCCCGCATCCTGATCCACGGCTGCAACCTGCACCAGGGCAACATGGAGATGCTGCTCTCCCGCACCATGGACGCCCCGTATTTCCCGGTGCCCTACAGCCAGGTCCAGGCGGACATCGAATTCACCAACGTCTGCTTCTCCAGCCTGCGCATCGACTCCCTCACCGTGCGCACCATCCCCCTGAGCCATCCCAACATGGGCCTGGGCTACAGCTTCGAGGAGGACGGCAAGCGTTTCGTCTTCCTCACGGACAACGAGCTGGGTTTCGTGCACCGCGGCGGCCTGCCCTTTGACGACTACGTGGAGTTCGCCCGCGGGGCGGACCTCTTGTTCCACGACGCCGAGTACATCGCCGAAGAGTACGAGTATCGGAAGACCTGGGGGCATTCGAGCTTTCTGGACGCCACGGACCTGGCCGCGCGGGCCGGGGTGCGGCGCTTCGGGCTCTACCACCACAACCAGGACCGTCCCGACGCCGGGGTGGACGCCATGGTGGAGGTGGCCCGCCGGCGCGCCGCCGCGGACGGCGTGGCCCTGGAGTGCTTCGGCGTCACCCAGAATTTTGAGATCGAACTCTGAGTTTGTATCCACTCCTCGAATTCCCCGGCGGGATCCGGCGTCGTGTGGCGGAAGGCTCGCCATCCGCTTGATTTTTCAGTCGCGACGTGGCATGGAGAAGCGGCCCAGGAATCGAATGCCCGTTACGCCCTGTGGGCGCAGGCGGGGGGGAGGGAACCATGCGGGCGCTCATCGTGGACGACGACTGCTATTCGCGCAGCATCATGCACGACCTGCTGCGGCCGTATGCGGAGTGCGACATCGCGGTCAACGGGGAGGAGGCGGTCTTCGCCTTCAAGAAGGCCCTGACCGAGGACCGGCCCTACGACTTCGTCTGCCTGGACCTGGTCATGCCCGAGATGGACGGCCAGCAGGCCCTGCGGGAGATCCGCGCCATCGAGGAGGAGTTCGGGCGGGGCGAGGGCGGCCAGACCAAGGTCATCGTCACCACCATGCTCGACGACAAGAAAGAGACCCACGACGCCTTTTTTCTGGGGGGCGCCACCGCCTACCTGGTCAAGCCCATCGAAGAGGCCAAACTGTTGCACGAACTGGCCAGCCTGGGCCTTCTCGTGTCCTGCTGATCCGGTCCGGCGGGCGCAACATCCCGGATTCCCGGGGTTCCTTTCTCCGGCATCGCCACGTTGCAGTCGGCGGCGTTCTGACGTATTCTTCCCCTTCGACCCTCAACGCCCCGGCAGGGGCTTTTTTGTGAAGCGGGCGGCATGAGCCAAGTATTAGGCATCAAATTCACCGAGTACGGTCAGGTCTACTATTTCTCCTCCGGTCCCTTCGTGGTGGCCGAGGGGCAGAGCGTCATCGTCCGCACCGACCAGGGCATGGGCCTGGGCAGCGTGGTCACCCTCCGGGCCGAGGAGGAGAGCGAGGAGTCCGAAGAGGCCTTCGAGCCCATCTACCGCCTGGCCAACGACAAGGACCTGGAGTCCCAGGCCGAGAACCAGGCCATGGCCCGCGAGGCCTTCGCCATCTGCCGCGAGTGCATCCGCCGCCACGAGCTGGACATGAAGCTCGTGGACGTGGAGGTCTTTTTCGACCGCTCCAAGATGGTCTTCTATTTCACCGCCCCGGGCCGCATCGACTTCCGCGAGCTCATCAAGGACCTGGTGCGCCACTACCGCACCCGCATCGAGCTGCGGCAGATCGGCGTGCGCCACGAGACCCAGATGCTCGGGGCCATCGGCAACTGCGGCCAGCTCTGCTGCTGCCGCCGGTTCCTGCGCAAGTTCATGCCCGTGACCATCAAGATGGCCAAGGAGCAGAACCTGTTCCTGAACCCCACCAAGATCTCCGGCATCTGCGGGCGGCTGCGGTGCTGCCTGAGCTACGTGCAGGAGGGCTACGAGGCCTTCAACCGGGCCTGCCCCACGATCGGCAAGCGCTTCCGCACCGCCCGGGGCCAGGTCAAGGTGCTGCGCGCCAATTA
>JBFWIY010000320.1:0-4182 GCA_050255855.1 Desulfovibrionaceae bacterium | reverse complement strand
CTTTCATACCTATTGCGGATTTCTGGTGGACACCTGCTGCGACGCGCCCTGTTGCGGGCCGGTTCGGCGCGCCTAGGGGGAGCTTTGGGGTCAAACCGTGAGGAAGAACCTCCGGCTGGCCGGGCCGTTGTGGATGCGCTAGGCTGACTGGGTATGAAACCAGTCGACAATACAGGACAATCGGCCGGGGAGGGCGGCGTGGCCGGACACGGCGCGGTGGCGGGAGTGATCCTGGCCGGAGGCGGCGGGGTGCGCATGGGCCGGGTGGTCAAGGGCCGCCTGCGCGTGGGCGGCCGCAGCCTCATGGAGCGCCTGCTGGCGGTCTACCGGCCGCTGTTCCACGAGATCGTCATCTCCACGCGGGCCCCGGGGGACTGGGCGGGGCTGGGCCTGCCCCTGGCCCCGGACCGTCTGCCCGGCCGCAGCAGCCTGACGGGCATCCACGGCGGGCTGAGCGCGGTGCGCGCGTCCCACGCCTTCGTGGCGGCCTGCGACGCGCCGTTTTTGCAGGCCGGGCTGGTGCGGACCCTGCTGGCGCACGTCACCCCGGAGGTGGACATCGTGGTGCCGCTCAAGGCGGACGGCTACATGGAGCCGCTCTGCGCGGTGTATTCCCGGCGCTGCCTGGGGCCCATCGAGGACCAGCTGCGGCGCGGGAGCTTCAAGATCATCGAATTCTTCGACCGGATGCGGGTGGTCCAGGTGCCCGAGGCCGAGTTGCGGGCCGGGGATCCGGACCTGGCGTCCTTCATCAACGTCAACACCCCGGCGGAACTGCGCGCGGCCATCCGGCGCGAGCGCGCGGCCGTGCGGGCCGCCGCGTCCGTTTAGTCCCCGCCCGGTTCCGGCGTTTCGACCCGGGCCGTCAGCCCGGCCAGGCGCAGCACGAAATCCGCCAACCCGACCGCGTCGTCCAGGGCGAAGCGCGGCACTGCGCGCAGGGGCTCGGGCAGGGCCTCGGCCGGGGCGTCCGTGACCAGGGCCGCCAGGCCGCGCTCCGGGTCGAGCAGGGGGGCGGCGTGGGCCTCGGGCCGGAAGACCTCGATCTTGGGGGCGTCCGCGGCGGAAAATCCCTCGGCCAGCACCAGGTCCAGATGGGCGAAGTAGCGCCGGGCCAGGTCGGCCGGGTCGGGTCGGTGCGGTTCGCCCGCGTCCCCGCCGGGCAGGTCCAGCACCAAACCGATGCGCCCGGGCCCGAGGATGAGGGCGCCCGCGGCCCCGGCGCGCTTGTGCCGCCAGGTGTCCTTGCCCGGGGTGTCCAGCTCGAAGCCGTGGTGGTCGTTCTTCAGGGTGCCCACGGTGCAGCCCCGCCGCCCGAGCTCGGGCAGCAGTCCCTCCATGACCGTGGTCTTGCCGCAGCCCTTCTTTCCGGAAATACAGATCAATCGAACGGACATGCCGACCTCCTCGGGTTTCCGGCGCTGCGTCGTCCGGTGTCGCCCCGGTGCCGAAGTGAACGCAAGAAGAAAATATTCGCAACCCCCTGTCGCCGGGGATATACCATAACTATGCTGAATAAAAGGTAAAAATTATGCCTGGAAAGACACAATACAACGTGCTGGAATACCGGGACGCCCGATTTGACACCGTGCCGGTGAACGCCATCCGGGAGGTGCCGTTGACCATCGTACTCAACGGCCGCGAGGTGGTGACGCTGCTGTGCTCGGGGCGGGATTCCCGGCACCTGGCCCTGGGATTCCTCAAATCCGACGCGTTTGTCCAGCACATGGACGAGGTCCTGGACCTGACGCTGACCGACCACGGGGACCGGCAGGTGGCCCGGGTGGAGGTGGCCGGGGACCCGTGGGCGGGGCGTCGCCTCTCGCGCTCCGTGACCTCGGGCTGCGGCAAGGGCACCAATTTCGAGCGCAACGTGGCCACCATCTCGCGCCGCCGCCTGGGCGAGGATCGTCGCCTGCGGGTGCGCCCGGCCGAGATCCTGGGGCTGGTGGCGGAGCTTCACGCCCGCAGCGCCCTGTACCGGGTCACGCGCGGCTGCCACAACGCGGCCCTGTGCGGGCCCGAGGGCATGCTGCTGTTCCGCGAGGACATCGGCCGCCACAACGCCATCGACATGATTATCGGCCACTGCTTCGAGCACGGCGTGCCCACGGGAGAGCGGTTCATCGTCTCCACGGGGCGGGTGGCCTCGGAAATCCTGCTCAAGGTGGTGCGCATGGGCATCCCCATGCTGGTCTCCACCGCCGTGGCCACGAGTTTTTCCGTGGACCTGGCCCGGCGGACCGGCGTGACCCTGGTGGGCAACGCGGGAACGGACTCCTTCTGGGTGTACAACGATCCGGGGCGCATCGTGGAATTGGACGTCGCCGTGGTCTCGGAAAAGGAAATGGTGTCAATTCATGAGTAAGTCGTGTATACTGGATGCGTTTCAGGGTGTGGCGGTACTCGGTGATGAGGCTGCAACCAGCCTGGATTGCAGCGGATTCGACCTCAAGACGAGGACCAGACATCTGGAGCGCAAGGTGAAGGAACTGCAAGCCGATCCGCACCTCCCCGCGGACCTGGTGGCCCTGGTGGCCGAGGTGGCCCAGCGGCAGCTGGCCGTGGAGGCCGTGGCCCGCTACCGGGCCCCGGACCCCGCTGCCCTGGCCCGGCCCGAGGCCCACGCCCAGGGCGCGCCGCTGCACCCGCGCGAGGACTTTCGCCCCGACCTGGCCCAGGCCGGGGAGCTCTTCCGGGACATCCTGGACCTGGCCTGCGAGGTGGCGGGTCCCCTGGGCCGGGCCGCCCGCGCCTTCCGCGCGGAGCACTGGGCCGGCTTCCGCCTGGAGCACGCCGCCCTGGCCCACAGTCTGGGCAACGAGGACTGGTTCCGGGAGTGGGAGGGCCGGACCCCGGAGGCCCCGCGGCTGGTGGCCTTTCTGACCCGCTCCGCCCTGGCCCCGGCCCTGGCCGCCGAGGCCCGCAGTCTGCGCGCCCTGGTGCACGCCGGGGCCTGGTCCCACGGGTGCTGCCCGGTGTGCGGCAGCCTGCCGCTCATCTCCAGCCTGCGCGGCAAGACCGGGGAGCGCTGGGCCGTGTGCTCCCATTGCGCCACCGAGTACCGCACGCCGCGCCTGGGCTGCGTGTTCTGCGGCGAGTCCGATCCCGCCCGACTGGCCTTCTACGACGTGCCGGAGGAGCCGGGCTACCGCATCGACACCTGCGCCACCTGCGGCCTGTACGTGAAGACCGCGGACTTCCGCACCCTGGACAAGATCTCCGTGCCCCTGCTGGACGATCTGGAGTCCCTGGCCATGGACCTCGTGGCCGCCCGCCACAACTTCCGCCGTCCGACCCTGTCGGGATGGGGGTTCTGATATGCCCGACGCGACCCGCCGCGGTCCCCGCGAGACCCTCGGCCGCGCCCGTTCCGGGGCGGTCGACGGCACGCCGGCCTCCCGCCAGCGGGCGCGCTATTACCGCGACCACGTGCCTGAGCCCCTGCCCGGGGAAAAGGCCGCGGCCTGCGGCCAGGCCGACGCCATGGCCTTTCTGCGGCCCTGGCTCTGGCCGGGCGGGGAGCGCCGCTGTCCGCGCTGCGGCGACGACACCATCTACGACCTGAGCGCCGGGCGGCTGCGCTGCGCCCAGTGCCGCTACACCTTCACCGAACTCTCCGGCCGCTGGATCAACTCCGGCGGCCTGGACGCGGCGGACTGGGTCTTCCTCTGCCGCCTGTTCGTGCTCGGCCGCTCGGCCCACCAGGCCGCGCAGATCATGGGATTGTCCTACAACGCGGCCTTCCGGGCCATCACCGCCATGCGCTTCGCCATCCTGGCCGGGGGCATCGACGCCGCCCACCTCTTCGGCCCGGAGACCGAGCTGCGCCAGTACGTGCGCAACAAGCGCATCCGCGCCATGCCCCGCACGGCCCAGCTCCGGGTCTCGCCGGTGTTCGGCATCATCGAGCGCGGCGGCTGGGTGTTCGCCGACCTCATCCCCGGGTACCAGCGCGAGACCCTGTACCACCTGCACCTGAGCTTCCACCTGCCCCTGGGCCGGGCCGGGAACATCGTCTACACCGGCCGCTACCGGCAGTACCAGACGCTCGTTTCCTGCACCGACGGCCCGGGCGGCTGGGGCCTGAGCCATCCGCCCCGCCAGCCCGAGGTGGACGTGGACCCCAGCCCCTTCTGGGCCTACGCCCTGGAGCGCCTCAAACTCTTCAAGGGGGTCACC
>JBFWIY010000319.1:0-4187 GCA_050255855.1 Desulfovibrionaceae bacterium | reverse complement strand
GTGGTGGAGCTGGAGGGAATTGAACCCACGACCTCTTGAATGCCATTCAAGCGCTCTCCCAACTGAGCTACAGCCCCACGTCGTGGAGAAGTCTGTCTAGCCAAGTGGACACCGCTTGTCAACAGAACCTTGAACTTTTTTTCGCCGAGTTTCGACATGGCCCGGCAAGCGTTGCCCCACAAGGAGTTTTGACGTATGCACGTGCATGGCGACGGCCGCCCGGGACGGCTTGGGAAAACCCGGGACCGCCGCCCCCCGGCAAAGGGCCGAGCCGGGCCCCGATCCGGCCCCCGATCCGGACCCCGATCAGAAGTCGTATCCAGGATCCCGCACCGGACCGCACACCCGGCCGCACCCCGGACCACACCGTCAGGACCGCACGCATGCCCCGGACCGCCGACCTCCTCAAACGCCTCGCCCGCAAGCTCGCCTGGGTGGCGGTGGTCTTCTTCGGCATCACGGTCATCAGCTTCTGGGTCATCCACCTCGCCCCGGGCTCGCCCACGGACATGGAGACCTCGCTCAATCCCAAGATCACCCCCGAGGCCCTGGAACGCCTCAACAAGCTCTACGGCCTGGACCAGCCCATCTACGTCCAGTACGGCAAATGGCTCGGCCGCCTCGTCACCCTGGACCTGGGCGATTCGCTCGCCAGCGACCACCGCCCGGTCTGGGACAAGATCGCCGAGCGCCTGCCGCTCACCTTCGGCATGAACGTGGCCGCGCTCATCCTCACCCTGGCCATCGCCACCCCCATCGGCGTGGCCTCGGCCTGGTGGCGCGGCTCCCTCTTCGACCGGGCCATGACCGTGTTCGTGTTCATCGGCTTCGCCGTGCCCGGGTTCTGGCTGGCCCTGCTCCTCATGCAGTGGCTGGGCATCGCCTGGCCCGTGCTGCCCATCTCCGGACTGGCCGTGCTGGACCACGACCAGCTCGGGTTCTGGGCCCGGCAGATGGACTACGCCCGGCACCTGGCCCTGCCCGTGTTCATCTATACGTTCGGGTCCCTGGCGGGCATGTCGCGCTTCATGCGCGCGGGCATGCTGGAGGTCCTGCGCCAGGACTTCATCATGACCGCCCGGGCCAAGGGCCTGCGCAACCGGACCGTGCTCTTCAAGCACGCCCTGCGCAACGCCCTGCTCCCGGTCATCACCATCCTGGGGCTTTCCGTGCCCGGGCTCATCGGCGGCTCGGTCATCATCGAGTCCATCTTCGCCCTGCCCGGCCTGGGCCAGCTCTTCTACCAGGCCATCATGGCCCGGGACTACCCGCTCATCATGGGCTCGCTGGTGCTGGGCGCGCTGCTCACCCTGGCGGGCAACCTGCTGGCCGACCTGGGCTACGGCCTGGCCGACCCGCGCGTGCGGCTGGCCGGGAGGAACGCATGAGCGAGTTCGCCCCGCTGCCGGGCTCCGGGCCCCTGCCCTCCGCGGCCGCCTCGCCCCCCGGCGGCACGGCCCCCGACGGCATGAACACCGGCGGGACCGCCACCCTGCCTCGCCGGGCCTCGGCCCTGTCCCGCCACGCCCTGCTCCTGGCCGGGCTGGCCATCGTGGGCGTGGTGATCGTCGGCGCGCTGTTCGCCGACGTCCTCGCGCCCTACGACCCGGACGCCATCCACACCGCGGAGATGCTCCAGCCGCCCAGCGCCGCCCACCTCATGGGCACGGACATCCTGGGCCGCGACGTGTTCTCGCGCATCCTGCACGGCGGGCGGGTGTCGCTCTGGGTGGGGCTGGTGGCGGTGGGCATCGCCACGGCCATCGGCCTGGCGGTGGGCCTGGTGAGCGGCTATTTCGGCGGGATCACGGACGAGGTGCTCATGCGCCTGGTGGACATCATGCTCTGCTTCCCGTCGTTTTTCCTCATATTGGCGGTCATCGCCTTTCTGGAGCCGAGTCTGCTGAATATCATGATAATAATCGGCCTGACCGGCTGGATGGGCGTGGCCCGGCTGGTGCGGGCCGAGACCATGAGCCTGCGCGGCCGGGACTTCGTGCTGGCCGCCCGGGTGGCCGGGGCGGGCCGCACGCGCATCCTGGTGCGCCACATCCTGCCCAACGCCCTGGCCCCGGTGCTGGTCTCGGCCACCCTGGGCGTGGCCGGGGCCATCCTCACCGAGTCGGCCCTGAGCTTCCTGGGCCTGGGGGTGCAGCCCCCGGACCCGAGCTGGGGCAACATGCTCATGGACGGCAAGGAGGTCCTGGGCGTGGCCCCGTGGCTCTCGGTCTTCCCGGGCCTGGCCATCCTGGTCACGGTGCTGGGCTACAACCTGCTGGGCGAGTCGCTGCGGGATCTTTTGGACCCGCGGCTCAAGCAGTGACCCGCACCCGCACCCGCCCATCATTGACGGCCCCGGGCCCGGCAGATACATAGCTTCTCATAATGTTGGAACTGTTGCGCATCCGCAATCTGGCCCTCATCGAGGACGCCGAGGTCGAATTCGCCCCGGGGCTCAACGCCCTCACGGGCGAGACCGGCGCGGGCAAGAGCTTTGTCCTGCGCGCCATCGACTTCCTCACCGGCGAGCGCATGGGCCGCGACATGGTCCGCCCCGGCCGGGACAAGGCCGTGGTGGAGGCCCTGTTCGTGCTGGACGGCGCGGACCTGGTGCTGCGGCGCGAGCTGGCCGCGGACACCGGGCGCAGCCGCCTGTTCCTCAACGACGCCCTGAGCTCCCAGGAGGCCGTGCGCGAACTGCGGCCGCGGCTGCTGCTGCACACCAGCCAGCACGGCCAGCAGCGCCTGCTCTCCGGGGCCTACCAGGCCGCCATCCTGGACGCCCACCTGCCCGACCCGGGGCTCAGGCCCGCGCGCGACGCCGCCCTGGCCCGACTGCACGACGTCCTGGCCCGGCTGGACGCGGTGCGCGCCCGCACCGCCGAGCTGGAGCGCCAGCGCGAGTTCCTAGAGTTCCAGCGCGACGAGATCGCCCGCGTGAACCCGCACGCCGGGGAGGAGGCCGAGCTGGAGGCCGCCAAGGCCCGGCTGCGCGGCCTGGAGCGCGCCCGCCAGGGCCTGGACGCCGCCCAGGAGATCATCTCCGGCGAGCGCGGCCTGCGCGAGGGCCTGGCCGAGTTCGCCGCCCGGCTGGCGGACCTGGCCCCGTCCATGCCCGAACTGGACGCCCACCTGGACGCTCTGGAGGAGTTCCGCAACCGGGTGGAGGACGTGGACCGGCTGCTGCGCCGCGGCCCGGACCTGGAGGACGCGCCCGAGCTGACCCTGGACCAGGTGGAGTCCCGGCTCTTCGAGCTCTCCCGGCTCAAACGCAAGCTCGGCCGGACCCTGGACGAGATCCTGGGGTTGCAGGCCGAGATCGAGGCCAACCTTTCCTTCCTGGACTCCTGCGGCCTGGACCTCAAGCGCCTGGACAAGGAGCGCGCCGAGGCCCGGGCCGGGCTGGCCGCCGCCGTGGCCGCCCTGGACGCCGCCCGGCGGCAGACCTCGGAGGGGCTCTGCGCCCGCATCGCGGACCAGCTCAAGGACCTGGGGTTCTCCGAGCACGTGCGCGTGTTCTACGAATTCGAGCCGCGCGAGCTGGCCGAGGGTGTGGCCGAGCTGACCGCCCGGCTCATGTGGGCCCCCAACCCGGGCCAGCCGCCCCAGCCCCTGGACCGCATCGCCTCGGGCGGCGAGCTCTCGCGCTTCCTGCTGGCCC
This sequence comes from Desulfovibrionaceae bacterium, assembly GCA_050255855.1. Taxonomy (GTDB): domain Bacteria; phylum Desulfobacterota; class Desulfovibrionia; order Desulfovibrionales; family Desulfovibrionaceae. The sequence goes on along the minus strand of JBFWIY010000319.1, from coordinate 526 downwards.
TGGCCTGCCTGGAGGGCGGCGAGGGACCGGGCACGCTGATCTTCGACGAGGTGGACGCGGGCGTGGGCGGGCTGACGCTGAACCACGTGGCGGACAAGCTCTCGGAGCTGGCGGGGGCGCGCCAGGTGCTGCTGGTGACCCACTGGCCCCAGCTGGCGGCCCGGGCCGGGCGGCACTTCCTCATCCGCAAGGACGTGGTGGACGGCCGGACCTACACCGGCTGCTTCCGGCTCACGGGCGGCGAGGTGGCCGCGGAGCTGGCGCGCATGGCCGGGGGCGGCGAGCAGGGCCAGGCCATGGCCGAACGGCTGCTCGGACGCTGACGCGGCCCCCGGGCGGGCCGGGATCGGATCGAAAAGACTTCCCGAAACGGGTTCGGCGGCTCAGCCCAGCATCTTGTGGACCTTGGCCACGTATTCCTTGACGAGGTCCTTGAACTGGTCCTCGCACTCGAACTTGAGCCCCAGGCAGAGCTTGTTGCCCTGCTTGAGCATGTGCATGAGCTCGGCCTTGAGGGTGTAGGAGT
>JBFWIY010000318.1:0-4189 GCA_050255855.1 Desulfovibrionaceae bacterium | reverse complement strand
GTGCTGCCCTGGAACTCGGCGGACTAGCCGGAACCCCGAGGCGCATCCTATGAACCGCGATCCCCTTGCCGCCCTGCCGTTGCCGGACCCGGAGGCTGATGGGTTGGAGGCAGCCGGGCCGGAGGCAACCGGGCCGGAAGCAGACGCCGCGCCCGTCGGGACCGGGACCACCTTCCGGTTCGTGAGCCGCTTCCTGGTGGAGGGGAGCGGCGCGGCCGGGGATGGCGGGGCCGATGCGGGAGCCGATGCGGGAGCCGACGCGGAGGCCGACGCCGGGAGCGGGCGCTTCGACCCGGTCTTTGACCGCATGGCCGTGGAGGAGCCCCTGCACGTGGAGTTCGAGGGCGTGGCCGTGGGCTCCACCATGCGCACCCCCGGGGCGGACGAGGACCTGGCCGCCGGGCTGCTCTTCAGCCTCGGCCTGGTCACCGGCCTGGGCCGGGACCGCGCCCTGGAGTTCTTCGCCGCGGACTCGGTGCTGCGCGTGCGGCGCATGCCCGGGAGCGGGCCCCTCGGCCCGGGGTCCGTGCCCGGCGCGGCGCGGCCCGCGGGCCTGACCGTGGCGCCGGGCGGAGGGGCGGGCGGCGGGGCGAGTGGGGGGCTGAAGCCCCTGACCAACCAGGAGCTGGCCGAGCGGCTGCTGGCCATGCGCCGCACCCTGGAGGCCCGGCAGCAGCACTTCCGCAGCACCGGGGCCACCCACTGCACCATGCTCTTCGACCGCCGGGGCGAGCCCCTGGGCTTCGGCGAGGACGTGGGGCGGCACAACGCCTTTGACAAGGCCGTGGGCGCGGCCCTGCGCGCCGGGTGGCTGTCGCGGGCCTGCTTCGGGGTGGTCTCCTCGCGCCTGAACCACGAGATCGTGAGCAAGGCCCTGCACACCCGGCTCATGGTGCTGGCGGGCTTTTCCGCCGCCACCACCGTGGCCGTGGACCTGGCGCGCGAGCACGGCCTGACCCTGGTGGGCCGCCTGCGCGAGACGGGCATGGTGCTCTACACCTGAACCGGGTCCGGTCGGTGTTTCAATCTGGAACGCCGGGATTCAATCCAGCTGGAATTGCTTGAGCTTGCGCCACAGGGTGGTGCGCGGGATGTCCAATATCTCCGCGGTGAGGCGCTTGTTGCCGCCGGTGTGGGCCAGGACCCGGGCGATGTGGTCGCGCTCCATGGCCTCCAGGCTGCCCAGGGGCCCGGCGGCCTCCGGGGCGGCCTGGCGGTCGCGGAGCGCGCCGAGCAGCTCCGGGGGCAGGTCCTCCACCCCGAAGACCTCGGAGTCGCACAGGGCCACCCCGCGCTCCACGATGTTCTCCAGCTCGCGCACGTTGCCCTCGAACTCGTAGTCCATGAGCACGCGCAGGGCGTCGGGGTGGATGTCGCGCACGGCCTTGTGGAAGAGCGGGCCGTACTTGTCGATGAAGTGGCGGGCCAGCAGGGGGATGTCCTCGCGCCGCTCGGCCAGGCGGGGCAGCACGATGTTCACCACGTTGAGGCGGTAGAACAGGTCCTCGCGGAAGCGGCCCTCGGCCACGTCCTGCTTGAGGTCGCGGTTGGTGGCGGCGATGATGCGGATGTCCAGGTCCACGGGCCGGGTGCCGCCCACGCGCAGGATGCGCCGGTCCTGGATGACGTGCAGGAGCTTGACCTGCATGCTCGGCGGCATCTCGCCGATCTCGTCCAAAAACACCGTGCCCCCGGCCGCGGACTCCAGCAGGCCCGTGCGCGCGCCCGTGGCCCCGGTGAAGGCCCCCTTTTCGTGGCCGAAGAGCTCGCTGGCGATGAGCTCCTCGGTGAACCCGCCGCAGTTGAAGCTGACGAAGGGGGCGTCGGCCCGGGCGGAGAGCTGGTGGATGGCCCGGGCCACCAGGGCCTTGCCCGTGCCGCTGGCCCCCTGGATGAGCACGGTGCAGTTCACCGGGGCCACCTTGCGCACCAGGTCGAAGACCTCGCGCATGGCCCCGCCCGCCCCGATCATGGCCCCGAGCCCGGTCTCCTCGCGCAGGGCGCGGCGCAGGTCGCGGTTGGCGCGGCGCATGGCCACCTGCTCGCAGGCGCTGCGCACCAGGCTGCGGATCACGGCCAGGCGCGCGGGCTTGCTCACGAAGTGGTAGGCCCCGAGCTTGATGGCCTCGATGGCCGGTTCCAGGCCGCCGAACCCCGTGACCAGGATGACCTCGGTGTCCGCGCCGCCCGCCTTGACCCGGCGCAGGGCCTCCAGCCCGTCCATGCCGGGCAGGCGCAGGTCCAGGAGCACGGCGTCGAAGGGGGCGGCCGTCTGCCGGGCCAGGAAGGCCTCGGCGTCGCCGAAGTCCTCCACGGCGTAGCCCTCCCGGGTGAAGGAGGCCACCAGGCGCTTGCGGGCCGGGGCCTCGTCGTCCACCACGGCCAGGCGGCCCCGGGCCGGGGCCGGGCCGGGGGCGGGCGGCGGGACGCTAGGCGACACGGGGCGCTCCGTCCAGGGAGGCCGGGTCCCGCGGGACCTTGGCCAGGAGCACGTGGAAGGACGTGCCCTGGCCCGGCGTGCTCTGGACCTCGATGCGCCCGCCGTGGCGCTTGATGATGGAGTAGGTCACGGCCAGGCCCAGGCCCGTGCCCTTGCCCACCTCCTTGGTGGTATAGAAGGGCTCGAAGATGTGGGGCAGGTGCTCGGGGTCGATGCCCGCGCCCGAGTCGCGCACCGTGAGGCGCACGTAGCCCCCGGCGTCGCTGCCCAGCACGTCGATGCGCCCGCCCGGGGGCGTGGCCGCGATGGCGTTCTGCAACAGGTTCATGAAGACCTGCTGGAGGTGGCGCAGGTTGCCGGAGATGGGCGGGAGGCTGGCGGGCACGTCCACGTTGAGGCTCAGGCCCGAGACCATGACCTGGTTCTTGAGCAGGGCCAGCGAGCTCTTGACCACCACGTCCGGGGCCAGGGCGCTGAACTGGGCCTTTTCCGTGCGCGAGAAGTCCAGCAGGTTGCGCACGATCTCGCCCGCGCGGTCGGCCTGGGCCAGGATGTCCTGGACCACCTCGCGCCCCTCGTCGTCCAGGCGGTCGCCGTGGGTCTCGATGAGGCTTTCGGCCGAGATCATGATGTTGTTGATGGGGTTGTTGATCTCGTGGGCGATGCCCGCGGTCAGCGTGCCCAGGGCGGCGATCTTGCGGGCCTGGAGCAGGTTCTCCTGGTTGGCGGTGAGCTCCAGGGCCATGCGGTTCAGCGCGTCCAGCAGCCCGGCGACCTCCTCGATGTGGTGGTGGCCGCCGGTGTCCACCGGGCGGAAGTCGCCCTTGGCCACCCGGTCCGTGATGCGCCCGATCATGCTCAGGGGCTTGAGCAGGCTGTTGGCGATGACCTTGATGAGGATGGCCATGAAGACCAGGAACACCCCGATGTAGGCGAAGGGCAGGAGCGAGACGTGGAAGATGGTGCGGTGGATGCGCTGGCGCTTGGTGGAGATGAGCCACTCGGCCATGATGACCAGGCGCTTGCCCGTGCTGCGGATGGCCTCCTTGCCCGGGGTGGCCGGGTCGTCCAGGGCGGTGAACTCGGTGCGGTACTGGCCGAGGGTCTGGCGGAACTCCTCCAGGGACTGGTCCCCGGCCACGTTGGCGATGTCCGGGGCCAGGGTGGCGACCTCGGCCTCGGCCTTGTCCAGGAAGGTCAGGCCCTCGCGCAGGCTCTCCCCCCCGCCGTAGATGAGCAGGTTCTTTTCGTAGCGCCGGGCTTCGAGGATGGAGTTGAACAGGTCGTCGTAGCGCTCGGAGAGGTTCAGGCGCTCGCGCACGGCCGACAGCGTCCAGACGTTGAGCAGGGTCAGGCCGCAGGCCACCAGGAAGGCCACCAGGAAGAGGGTGAGGATCTTGCCCTTGATGGAATTGAAGAACACCTTGAAACGGCGGGCGCTGTCCACGGCGGGTCTCCTGCTCGGCTGAAGCCGCCCGCATCCTAGGGCATGTTCCATTTTGGCACAAGCCCTTTTCCGGAACATGTTTCAAAATGAGACGCGGCCCTCGCGCCGGGCCGCGTCGCGCCCTGTTTAATCAAAATATTTCAGTCTATTGTCCGTCAAGCCCGCTTCGGCCCCGGTTTTGCTTTGGCGTGGGGCACGGGGCGGCCTCCGGCGTGGGGGCCGCGGCCCGGAGCTTGGAGCAGGCAGGGCGCGGGGGCGCGAAACCCAAGAGAAGGACGGACGATGAGCATACCCATGGAACT
>JBFWIY010000317.1:0-4195 GCA_050255855.1 Desulfovibrionaceae bacterium | reverse complement strand
AGCAGCAGGGTCAGGCCCTCCTGGCCGTTGCCGGCCTCCAGGGTCTCGTAGTCCAGGTCCTCCAGGTAGGCGCACAGGCTGCGGCGCAGGCTGGCCTCGTCGTCGATGACCAGAATGGCCATGTCACTCCTCCAGATCCGAAAGTTCGCGCAGACGCGCCAGGATGCGGGCCGGGTCCGCGGGTTTGAAGAAGACGTCCCGGTCCGTGAGGCCCAGGTCGCGCAGCCCCTCCGAGACGCTCAGGCCCGAGGAGCCGGTGTGCAGCAGGAAGTGGCCGCACAGCCCGTCCCGGACGGCCTCGACGATGAAGCGCTCCCCGTTCATGCCCGGCAGGCGCATGTCCACCACGGCCACGTCGGCGGGCTCGCGCGCCAGCTCCGCCAGGGCCGCCTCGCCGGAGCCCGCCACGCGCACGTCGAATTCGTCGTAGTCCTCCAGATAGTCCCGCAGCAGCTGCCGGATGCGCTCCTCGTCGTCGAGGATGAGCAGGCGAATGCGATCCAGGGTCATGTCAACGCTCCCGCGCCTCGTCCATGGGCAGCTCCAACACGAAGCGCGCCCCGGCGCCCGGTTCGGAGACCACGTGCATGCGGCCGCCGTGGCCCTTGGTGACAATGAAGTAGGACACCGAGAGCCCCAGGCCCGTGCCCACCCCCGGCGGCTTGGTGGTGAAGAAGGGCTCGAAGATGCGGCGCTGCAGCTCCCGGGCCATGCCCGGGCCGTTGTCCTCCACCTCCACGCGGATCCGGTCGGACTCGCCCTTGACGCGGATGGTGATGCACGGCTCCAGCACGGGCGGGTCGGCCGAGGCCATGGCCTGGGCCGCGTTGCGCAGCAGGTTGAGCAGGACCTGTTCGATCTCGGTTTCGGTGCAGTTGATGGCCGGGAGGTCGTCGTCGTAGTCCCGGACCACCCGGATGAGCTTGAAGTCGTAGCTCTTCTTCAGGTCGTAGTCGCTGGAGGCCAGGTCCAGGGCCCGGTCGATGATGGCCAGCACGTCGCAGGCCGTGCGCTTGGATTCGCTGCGGCGGCTGAAGTCGAGCATGTGCCGGATGATGCTGGAGGCGCGCAGGGCCGCGGACTGGATGTCGCCGATGAACACGTCCAGCTTGCGGACCTGCATGTAGCGGGCGAGCAGCTCCATGTCGAGGCCGATCTCCGCGGCCACCTCGATATTCTTGCGGAAGTCCGGGCGGGTGCGCTGCACCAGGGTCTGGGCCGCCTGGAGCACGATGCCGAGCGGGTTGTTGATCTCGTGGGCGATGCCCGCGGCGATGCCGCCCACGGAGATCATCTTCTCGGTCTGGACCATCATCTCCTGCATCTTCTTGAGCTCGGTGACGTCCCGGATGATGGCCAGGAGGTGGCGCTTGTCCCCGATCTCCAGCACCTGGCCGGACAGGGAGCAGCTCATGAGGCTCCCGTCCTTGAGCCGCATGTCGTAGAAGATGTTGTCCACGTGGCCGTCCCGGTTCAGCCGGGCGTACACCTCGTCGCGGACGGCCGCGTCCGCGTACACGCCCAGCTCCCGGGTGGTCTGGCCCAGGGTCTCCTCGCGCGTGTAGCCGGTGCGCTTGACGTAGGTCTCGTTGACGTCCACCAGGCGGCCGGTCTCCAGCTCCGTGAGCACGATGGAGTCCGGGGAGAGCCGGAACAGGCGGGAGAACTTCTCCTCGGACTGGCGCAGGCGCTCCTCGGCCAGACGCTGCTCGGTGATGTCCGCCAGGGTGGCCACGGCCCCCTCCCCGGGGAAGGGCGCGGCGCTCAGGGCCACGGCCCGGCGCAGGGCTCCCAGGGCCAGGGCCACCAGGGCCAGCACCCCCAGGGAGAGCAGCGCGTTGAAGGTGGTCATGCGGGCGGCCGGGGTCAGGACCTCGGCCTCGTCCGCCTCCACCACCAGATACCAGCCGGTCTCGGCGTTGCGGCGCACCCGGCACATGCGCCGGGCCCCCCCGCTGTCGTAGCGCACGATGTCCCCCGTCTGGGCGGCCCGCATGATCTCGGTCAGATGGGGCTCCGGGGCGAACTGCCCGGGCCGCACCCAGGACGGGGTGCCGATGATCTCCCCCCGGGCGTCGAGGATGTAGGCCCCGCCGCTCTGGCCGATGCGCACCGGGTCGATGATCTGCTGGGCGAAGGGCTGGGTCTCGGTGGTGGCGGCGAGCACCCCGCCCACCGTGCCGTCGGCCCGGCGCACCGGCACGGAGCTCATGAGCACGGGCAGGCCGGAATACCGCCCCTTGAGGAACGTCTCCCGCCCGGACTCGCCCCGCATGCCCCGTTGGAAGTAGTCCCGGTCCTCGTAGTGCACGGCTCCGACCATGGCCGGGTCCGAGGCGGCCACCACCTGGCCGTTGGCGTTCATCAGGCAGACGCGGTCGAAGAGCTCGGAGCCCACCCGGACGGCCAGACGGCGGTCGGCCGCCTCCCGGGCCGACCGGCCGAGATAGGTGTCCTCCAGGGACAGGCGGAAGACCTCCTCCTGGGACCAGAGGCCGAGATGAAAGAGCATGTCCGTGGCCCGGGAGGACAACTCGCGGTCCAGGAAGCCGAGATAGTGCTCGGTCTGACCCAGGGCGAGCTTCTCCATGGTGCCCCGGGTGTACCAGTAGACCACCAGAGTGCTCACCAGCACCCCGATGAGCACCACGGAGAGCACCGGGGCCAGGTAGCGGTCCATGGGATGCAGGCGGTGGACGAGCGGCCGGGGGGCGTTCATTGCAGCACCACCCCCGCGGCCTCGATGAGTTCAAAGGAGATGTGCAGGCCGAGGCGCTCGGCGGCGCGCAGGTTCAGCAGCACCACGCCCCGGGAGTTGACCCGCGGCGGCAGCCGCCCGGCGGGCACGCCCCGGACGAGCAGCTCGCGGACCATGACGCCCGCCAGATAGCCCTGCTCGTGCCCGGACTCCAGCACCCCGCAGAGCAGGCCGTACTCCCTGGCCAGGTCGGAAAACCCCAGGGTGGGCAGATGGTTCACCGCGTTGGTCCAGGCCATGACCTGCTTGGCGGGCACCACCCGGCCCGTGGTCTCGTCCACCAGGGCGTTGTAGATGCCCAGGGCCAGGGCGTCGGTGTGGTCCTGCCACCAGAGCACCCGGGCCTGCCACTGCTGGAAGGTGCGGATGGTCTCGGCCCCGACCACGGCCAGGGCGTAGGGACCGCCCTGGCGCTGCCGCTCCAGGAGGTCCTCCCGGACGTACCGGCCGGACTCCGAGTCCTCGGTGAGAAAGACCACGCGCCGCAGGCTCGGGGCGATGTGCGCCAGCAGTTCGAATCCCTGGCGGAAATGCCAGCGTTCCTGCACCCCGGAGACGTTCCCGGCCGGATAGCCGTAGTGTTGCAGGGGGGCGTTCACGCCGCAGAAAATCACCTGGGGCCGGGCCCGGCCCATGAGCCGGGGCGCCACCAAGTATTCCTGGGCCGGGTCGTCCACGGCGATGACCACGGCCACGTGCTCGGCCTCGATGCGGCGCAGGGCTCCGGCGGCCGCCTGGCGCAGCCGGGCCGGATCGGCGTGGCGCTTGGCGTCCAGATAGATGGTCTCAATGGTGACGTCCTGGCCGCGCAGGGCGTCGGCAATGCCCTGGTTGATGCTCTGCGGCCAGAGGTAGCCGGGGTCGTAGCTCTGCACCACCAGGACCCGCGTGCGCCCGCTGCCGTCCGTCCCGGCCGGGCCGGAGGCCGGCTCCGCGGAGGGGATTCCCCCGGGCCACAACGGCCAGACCAGAACGGCGGCCACGAGAAGCAGACGGATCGCACGACGGAACATAGACCACTCCCGCCTTCCTCCCCAGGGCCCAGCCGCTGGAGCGAAGGTCTTTCAGTGTGCCTATCATACCCGAACACAAAGGATTGTCCAGCCCCAAATCAGGGTCGGCACGAGATCGAAGATATCGGCCCGGCGGGCCGGGCGGGCTACCAGTCCATGCTCGCCTGCACCGCGGCCAGCAGCCGGTCCACGTCGGACGGATAGACATGGCCTATAGTGCCGATGCGAAAGGTGTCCGCGTTGGTCACTTTCCCGGGATAGATGACGAACCCGCGGCGCTTGAGGGACTGGTAGAAGCGGCCGAACTCGTAGGCCGGGGCGGCCGGGCTCACGAAGGAGGTGATGATGGGCGAATGCCAGCGCTCGGGCAGCAGCGGCCGGAACTCCAGCTCGCGCATGCCCGCCACCAGGCGGCGCTGGTTCT
>JBFWIY010000316.1:0-4195 GCA_050255855.1 Desulfovibrionaceae bacterium | reverse complement strand
CTGCTGCGCGGCAAGTTCGGCAAGCTGCCCCTGGGCTGGCCCGCGGACTGGGTCTACGAGTCCGCCTTCGGCCTGGAGTGGGAAAAGGCCGTGGCCGAGCGCACCGAGCGCTCGCCCCTGGAGAGCCTGCCCGACGTGGACATCGACGCCGAGCGCCGCGCCCTGCAGCAGGACCTGGGCCGCGAGGCCACCCGGGAAGAGCTCATCATGTATCTGAACCACCCGGCCGACGCCCTGAAGACCATCCGCTTCCACATGCAGAACGGGAATCCCAACAACATGCCCGTGGACGTGTGGTTCGAGGGCCTACAGCGCGGCGAGGAGGTCAACTTCCTGGGCAACTGCGGCAAGCCGCACACCTTCAAGCTCCTGGCCCTGCGCGAGCCCGACGAGGACGGCATCTGCGACGTGCGCTACGTGTACGACTCCGAGGTGCTCTCCCACCAGGTCAAGGTGAAGGAGGCCAGCGGGATCCGCAAGGCCGCCCAGGAGATGGCCGACCCCTCCAACCCCCTGCACGTGGCCTCGCCCTCCACGGGCGACCTCTGGGTCACCCACGTCAAGCCCGGCGATGTGGTGAAGAAGGGCGAGGAGCTCTTCAACATCTCCATCATGAAGCAGGAGAAGGGCGTGTTGGCCCCGGCGGACGGCGTGGTGAAGCGCGTGCTCAAGTCCGCCAAGTTCCAGGAGGACAAGAAGATGGTCCCGGTGGTGGAGGGCGAGCTCATCGTGGAGCTCGGCCTGGCCCCGCTGGCCTGCCCCCAGTGCGGCGAGCCCATCCTGATGGAGGACTGCAAGTTCTGCCCCAACTGCGGCTGCAAGCGCTGCTGAGGCCCGATGTCGAACAACCCCGGCGGCCCCGCGCAGGTGCAGGGCCGCCGGTTTCATTTCAACCGTCATCCCAGGCCCCCCTGGAGGACGCCATGCGGAAACTGATCCTGCTCCTGGCCCTGGCGGCTGGCGCGGTCCTGGCGGCGGGGTGCTCCCCCTCGCCCGAGGCGGTGAAGCGCACCCTCAACGAACACCCCGAGCTGCTCATGGAGGTCCTCGACGCCCACAAGGCCGAGCTGGCCGACATGGTGCTGGCGGGCATGGCCGAGAAGCGCGAGAAGGAGAAGGCCGCCAAGATCCAGGCGGAGCTGGAGCACCCCCTGGTCCCGGTGGTGGAGCCGGACCGGCCCGTGCTGGGCGACCCCAAGGCCCCGGTGCTCATCGTGGAGTATTCCGACTTTCTCTGCCCGCACTGCAGCCGGGCCAGCGCCACGGTGGAGGAGCTCATGGCCAAGCACCCGGGCATGGCGCGCCTGGTCTTCAAGCATTTTCCCCTGCACGAGGGCTCGGCCGAGGCGGCCGTGGCCTTCGAGACCCTGGCCCGCCAGGACCCGGCCCTGGCCTGGCGCTTCAAGACCGCGCTCTTCAAGCGCCAGGACGAGTTCGCCGGCAAGGGCGTGCCGTTCCTCACGGACCTGGCGCGGGAGCTGGGCGCGGACATGGAGCGCTTCGCCCTGGGGCTCAAGGACAAGACCATCCTGGACCGCATCCTGGCCGACATCAAGGAGGCCGAGAGCTTCGGCTTCAAGGGCACGCCCATGTTCGTGGTGGGCGGGGTGACCATCACCGGGGCCGCCCCCCTGGACGAGTTCGAGCGCACCCTGCTGCTGGTGAAGCAGCACCAGGACGAGAAGGACTGCAAGACCTGCGTGGACGCGGCGGACAAGGCCGACAAGCTCGGCGCGGCCGCCGGAGCGCCCGCCAAGTAGGGTGGGGACTTCCGGAGACGAAAAAAGCCGGGGCCGGAGGAGCGATCCTCCGGCCCCGGTTTTGTTGCACGGGGCGGGGCTAGAACGCGGCGGCCAGCTCGCGGGCCTTGGCCACGGCCGCGGCCTGGCGTTCGTCGCTGCCCGGGGCGAGCATGCCCTCAGCGGCCACGCTCACCACGTCGGTGACGCCCACGAAGCCCAGCCAGAACTCGAAGTAGCCGGACTGGTGGTTGTAGGTCTCGGCCGGGGAGCCCGCCGGGTATTGGCCGCCCCGGGCGTAGGCCACGAAGGCCTTGCGGCCCGTGAGCAGGCCCTGGTAGCCCTTGTCCGTCACCGCCACGGTGTGGCCGGGCTGGGTCACCAGGTCGATGAACTGCTTGAGCTTGTAGGGGATGGCGAAGTTCCACATGGGCACGGCGAAGACGTAGCGGTCGGCCTGCTTGAAGTCGTCGATGATCGCCACCACCTTGGCCCAGGCCGCCTGCTCCTCGGGGGTGAAGTCGCGGCCGTGCACGATGTTGTACTTGCCGTTGATGCTCACCGCGTCGAAGTCGGGCAGGTCCATGGCGAAGAGGTCGCGCTCCAGGACCTCGGCCCCGGGGTTCTTGGCCTTCCAGGCCGCCACGAAGGCGTCGGCCACGGCCATGGAGTGGGAGCGGCCGGTGCGCGGCGAAGCCTTGATGTACATGAGCTTGGTCATATGGGGACCTCCATCAGTAGTAGCCGTTGACGATGGCGCCCTGTCCGTCGTGGTACACGGCCAGCAGGGCCTTGTGGTATTCCGGGTCGCCCTGGACGGATGCGAAGTCCTGGGACGGCGGGATGGCGATGTCGGAGGCGTGGGCCTGGCGGCCTTCGGTGGCCCGGGCCTGGGCCGAGGCCTCGGCCGGGTCGGGGCCGACCTCCGCTTCGGCCGGACCCACGGCGCTGGTGGCCAGGGATGATTCCACGGGATCGATGCTCATGGGCAATCCTCCGGTTCCATTTGGTATCATAGGTCCTCGGGGGGCGGGTGGCAAGGGGCATAACTGTGGCTAAATCCGAGGGATGTCTTTCACTGTCCCGAAAAGTCTGCTAGAAGATTTCAGCAACCGGCGTCGCCCCACGCCGGCCGAACGGCAGGTGGCATGAACCAGATCGTCGTCAGCATCTCGGACATGAAATTCTCCAAGCGTCCTTCGGACGTCATCGTGACCTATTCCCTGGGGTCCTGCCTGGGGGTCACGGCCTACGACCCGGTGGCCGGGGTGGGGGCCATGCTGCACGCGCTGTTGCCCATCGCCTCGGCCTCCCCGGAAAAGGCCAAGGAAAACCCCCACATGTTCGTCAATTCCGGGGTGGCTTCCATGGTGAAGCTTCTCTTCAAGCTCGGGGCCAAGAAGGACAACCTCATCTTCAAGGTGGCGGGCGGCTCCAACATGCGCGGGGACACCATGTTCAACACCGGCCTGCGCAATGCGGAGAGCTTCGAGCGGCTCATGGAGAGCAACCGCATCCGCATCATGGGGCGCGACGTGGGCGGCACCATCCCCCGCACCCTGTATCTCTATATGGACACGGGCCGGGTGGTGGTGCGATCCCTGGGCGAGGAGAGGGACGTATGAGCCGCCGAGCCGAGATCCTTGCCGCCGTGAAGCAGGTGGACCGCCTGCCCACCGCCATCCAGAAGGCCCTCAAGGTCCTGCGCGACCCGCGTTCCGACATGCAGGCCCTGGCCAAGGTCCTGCAACTGGACCCGGGCATCACCGCCAACCTGCTCAAGGTGGCCAACTCGCCCTATTTCGGGTCCGTGCGGGAGATCACCTCGGTGCGCGACGCCCTGGTGCGCCTGGGGTCCCAGCGGGTGTTCCAGCTGGTGCTCACCAGCGGGGTGGCCCCGCGCCTGTCCACCGAGGTCAAGGGCTACGGCCTGGACCCCGGGCAGTTGCTGGAGCACAGCATCACCGTGGCCCTGGCCGCGGAGCAGCTGGCCCGGGAGCTGCACATCACCCCCCCGGACTACACCTTCACCGCTGGCCTGCTCTCCGACGTGGGCAAGACCGTGCTCGGCACCTTCGTGGGCGTGGACGCCGGGCCCATCCTGGAGCTGGCCCGGCAGCAGGGGCTGACCTTCGAGGCCGCGGAGCAGCGCGTGCTGGGCATCGACCACGCCGAGGTCGGGGCGGCCCTGCTGCAGTTCTGGGAGCTGCCCGAGCCCATCGTCAACGTGGTGCGCCACCGGCTGCACCCGGAGAACGCCCCGAGCCGGGACGTGGCCCTGGACTTGGTGCACGTGGCCGACGTGCTGGCCAAGTGCACCGGGGTGGGGCTGGGCATCGACGGCATGAACTACCGTCCCTCCGAGGCCGTGGCCGAGCGTCTGGGCCTGACCCCCGAGGTCCTGGACCGCTGCACCGCCCAGATCATGGCCCACGTGGCCGAGCTCAAGACCGTGT
>JBFWIY010000315.1:0-4211 GCA_050255855.1 Desulfovibrionaceae bacterium | reverse complement strand
TGGCGGGCATGCGGCCGCAGGCGCTGGCGCCGCGCGGGGTCTGGCAGGGCTCGCGGCTGGTCCCCGGGGGGCGCTGGGCCCTGCTGGGCTGCACCGTGACCCCCGGGTTCGAGTACGCGGACTATGCGCACGGCCGGACCGAGGAGCTGGCCGCGGCCTATCCCGAACACGCGGCGCGCATCCGGGCCCTGGGCGCGGAGGGACGGCGATGAAGCGGCTGCGGGGATTGGCGCTGGCCCTGGGCGTGGCCATGGTCCTGGTGGCGGCGCTGGTCGGGACGGGCTGGGCCCGGCCCGCAACCGCGCCGCAGACCGCCCTGCCCGCCGGGCTGCGCGGGCTGGCCGCCTGGCAGGAGCGCTGCCAGGGGCCGCAGTTCCTGTGGAAGGTCACGCGCCCCGGCCGGCCGGGCGCGGTCTGGCTCCTGGGCTCGGTGCATTTCGCCAGCCCGTCGAGCTATCCGCTCTGCCCGGTGGTGGAGCGGGCCTTCGCCCGGGCGGACGAGCTCATGGTGGAGCTGGACATCGACCGCCGCCAGAACGAGGCGGCGCGGCTGCTCACGGCCCACGGGTACTATCCCGAGGGGCAGCCCGGGCTCTCCCGGGTGCTGACCCCGCGCCACCGGGAGCTGCTGGCCCGGCTCGGGGTGCGAGCCGAGGCGCTGGAGCGGTTCCGGCCCTGGTACGTGGCCCTGCTGCTCCAGGCGCAGCGGCTGGACAGGCTGGGGTACAAGGCGGACTGGGGGGTGGACGCGGCCCTGCTGGCCCGGGCCCACGCCCGCGGCATGGCCATCGTGGAGCTGGAGACCGTGCCGGAGCAGTTCGCCCTGCTGGAGTCCCTGGCCGCCCTGGACGAGCAGGACTTCCTGACCCAGTCCCTGGAGGAGCTGGACCACATGGACGAGCTGGCCCGGGAGGTCTACGACGCCTGGAGCCGGGGGGACGCCGCCGGGGTGGAGCGGGTGCTCTTCGCGCCCCTGCGCGAGGACCCCTCCCAGGCCCCGGCCTTCGACATGCTCTATTTCGACCGGAACACGCGCATGGCCGCGGCGGTGGAGCAACGGCTCGCGCGGTCCGGCTCGGCCCTGTGCGTGGTGGGGGCCGGGCATCTGGTGGGGGACAAGGGCGTCCCGGCCCTGCTGCGCCGGGACGGATGCGAGGTGGCGCAGCAATGAGCTTCCGTCTGGTGGACCTTTCGCACCCGGTGGCCCCGGGCATGCCCGTGTATCCCGGGGACCCGGCCGTGGCCTTCGACCCCGCCCTGGGCCTGGCCGCGGACGGCTGCCGGGTGCTGCGCCTGACCCTGGGCACCCATACGGGCACCCACCTGGACGCCCCGGCGCACCTGCTGGAGACCGGCGCGACTCTGGACGCCCTGGGCCCGGCCCGCCTGGCCGGTCCCGGCCTGGTGCTGGACCTCTCCGGCCCATCCCCCTCCGGCCCGGCCCCCTCCGGGTCGGCTGCCATCGGCCCGGCTGCCTCCGGCCCGGTCGCCATCGGCCTGGACCGCCTGCTGCCCCTGGCCGGGCGGCTGCCCTGGGGCGGCTGGCTGCTGCTGCGCACGGGCTGGGCCGCACGCTGGGGCGAGGCGGACTATTTCACGGCCCACCCCGGGCTCACGGCCGAGGCCGCGGCCTGGCTGGCCCGCAAGGCGGGCGTGGCCGGGCTGGTCGGGGTGGGCGTGGACGCCCCCTCCGTGGACCTGCCCCCGGGCGAGGGCCGGTCCGGCCTGCCCGCCCACGCCGCCCTGCTCGGGGACCGGGTGCTCATCGCCGAGAACCTGCGCGGCCTGGAGCTCCTGCCGGAGTCCGGGTTCACCTTCCTCTGCCTGCCCCCGGCCCTGGCCGGGGCGGACGGCGCGCCCGCCCGGGCCGTGGCCCTGATCCCCGAGGCGGCCGAGGCCCCCGAGGGCCCCGGCCCCGCCGTCTAGGCCCCGTACTTGGCCGACAGCCAGCCCGCGCCCGTGACCACGCTCTCGGCCACGCCCTCGCGCGCGTCCACGCCCCGCGCCTCCAGGATCTTCTCCTGATAGAGCTTCCAGAAGCCCTCGGCCAGGGAGCTGGACCCGGACAGCGGATAGGCCAGGGTGGCGGCCAGCCGGGCCGACAGGGCCTCGGACAGCAGGGCGTCGTACTTCTGCGGGTCGGTCTCCCGCCGCACGTAGGCCAGGAACAGGGGCGCGGGCTCGTCGCAATAGGCATGACGGCCCTGCACCTCCCACTCGGTAATGGACCGCTGCAGGGCGTTGGTGAGCAGCACCACCCGCAGGAAGTCCGCGGGCAGGGGGTACTGCCAGTCCCAGCGCCAGAGCGGCGCGCTCCCGGCCGCGGCCAGCTCGGCCTGGGCCATGCAGCAGTTCCACGGGTGCGCGCGCAGCACCGCGTCGCGCACCGCGGGCCAGCGCTGGTTGCACAGCCGGGCCGCGCGGGAGTTGTCCGTCAGCGCGGTGATGGTGTCCTCGCCCAGATCCAGGAGCGCGTTGTTGCAGATCTCGATGACGCTCGTTGCCATGTCTCGTCCTCCTTGTGTAGCATGGGGTTGTTGGTGATGGTCGCCGTCGCCTTTCCGCCGTCGCCTGCCTGACCGCCTGAAAATTTCGCCGAAACGTAACGAGGCCGCGCCGAGCCGTGAACGAATACGAACTGGTCCGCGACTGCCTGGGCTTCTTCTCCAGCCGCTACGGCCTGGACCGCGTGCCCCGGCAGGCCCTGCGCGTCCGCGTCCTGGTGCCCGAGGCCGACGACCTCCTGGACGACGAGGACGGCGCCTGGGACCCGCCCGTCACCCCGTCCCGGCGGCGCAAGGTCCTGGTCTACGGCCTGGCCGCCGCCCTGCTCCTGGCCCTGGCCGGGTGCGCCCTGGCGGGCTGGCCGGGCTGGGCCCTCTTCTGGCTCGCCTGGGCCTGCCTGGCCCTGAGCTGGACCTGGCCGGGCTGCCTGGTGGTGGTGCGCGAGGCCATGACCCTGGACGCCGACGGCGATCCGGCCCCGGCCATGGCCCGGGCCGTGGCCCTGGCCTTCTACAACGAGCACCCGGTGCGCGAATTCCTCCACGTCCTGCTGGACCTCCTGCTCCTGCCGCTCCTGCTCTCCTGCCAGGAGGGGGTGGCGGTCTGGGCCGAGCGCCGCTACTGCGCCGCCCGCGGCCTGGAGGGCGACCCCGCGACCCGCTCCCTGCGCGGCCGCCTGAGCGCCCCCCTGCTCCTGGGCCTGGAGCGCCTCTTCGGCCCCCGCCTGCCCGCCGCCGTGCTGCGCTGGCTCTAGGCCCGGCGGGCCGCCGCGCCCCGGCCCGGGCCCGCCGCCATCCTACCCCCGCCCCGGCCCCGCCGCGCCCAGCGGCAAGGATCAGCCGCAAAAAACAGCCCCACGGGCTATTGACGGATTCTCAGCCCTTGGCCCTTTTCCGAAAAAGGTGGTATGGGGGGATCGGCCGGGTTTCCCATGGCGTCGCCAGCCCCTCGCAGCAGCTCCAGCCTCAGCTCCTGCCCCGGCGGCGCAGGCCCGGCCGGAGGGCCGGACCGTGGTTCGACACCTGGTGAGCGAAGCGGAGCTCGAAGAACTCCAACCCTGGGTGCGCGCCAAAATCGAGCGCAACGCCGCCCGCGGCGGCTACACCCTCATCGGCACCCCGGAGCTGGTGTCCCTGCTCCAGCGCTATCCCGACTGCCTGCTGGTGGACGCCCGCGATCCCGAGGCCTACGAGGACGACCACATCCAGGGGGCCCGCAACTTCATGATGGGCGACTCCTGGTGGACCCGCCTCTGCCGGCGCGCCGCCTTCCGCCGCCTGCTCGGCCCGGACCCCCTGCGCCCCCTGGTGTTCTACTGCACCCGCCCCACCTGCACCTACTCCGACGCCGCCCCGAGCTGCGCCGTGCGCCTGGGCTACCGCAAGGTCTTCCGCTACTTTCCGGGCATCGTGGCCTGGATGCGCCACCGCCTGCCCCTGGAGGGCCTCCAGCAGCGCTGCCTGCTGACGGAGCACCCGGCCGCGGCACAGCCGGGAAAAGGGGACACTCCTTCCTGAGGCCACGGCCCCGCGCCCGCGGGGTCGCGCGGCGCGGACCGCGGGAGACCGGCCGGAACGCGCCGCTCCCGAACGAAATTGCGGGGACCGCCTCCCAACGGTCCCCGCAATTTTTTGTTCTCTGTTTTTCGTTGGTTGATGCATCTCCAGCGGGACCGCAAGCCGGGCCCGCAACCGGGCCGGGCCGGG
>JBFWIY010000314.1:0-4219 GCA_050255855.1 Desulfovibrionaceae bacterium | reverse complement strand
ATGGCCTCGGCCTTGGCCATGATGGAGGCCCCGGACTTGCCGATGGTGGTGAAGACCTCGAAGGGTTTGCCGTCCACCTCGTTGACGGTGACGTAGAGGGCGCCCAGGCCGGTGTCCACTTTTTGGGTGAAGCCGTAGATCAGGTCCGGGCGGCCGCGCTTTTTGGAGCGGGGTTTGTCGCCGGCCTGGGCGGCCTCGGCCCCGCCGGTGCACAGGACCTGGTGTTCCTTGCACCCGTCGCGGTACACGGTGACGCCTTTGCAGCCGAGTTCGTAGGCCTTCCAGTAGATGTCCCAGATATCCTGGACCGTGGCGGCGTTGGGCAGGTTCACGGTCTTGGACACGGCGTTGTCCGTGTGTTTCTGGAAGGCGGCCTGCATGCGCAGGTGCCATTGGGGTTCGATGTCCATGGCGGTGACGAAGACGCGGCGCAGGGTTTCGGGCAGGTGTTCCATTTTCTGGACCGAGCCGACCTTGGCCACTTCTTCCATGAGGCTTTTGCTGTGGGCCTTGGCCTTTTTCAGGGCGCGCTCGAAGAAGGGGTTGGATTCCACGAGCTTGTCATTATCCATGACGTTGCGCACGAAGCTCAGGGCGAAGAGGGGCTCCACGCCCGAGGAGCAGCCCGCGATGATGGACAGGGTGCCGGTGGGGGCGATGGTGGTGGTGGTGGCGTTGCGGTAGGGCCCGAGGTTGCGTTCGCCGTAGGTGGACTTTTCGTAGGCCGGGAAGGGGCCGCGTTCGGCGGCCAGGGTCTTGGAGGCGGATTTGCTCTGGGCCTGGACGAAGCGCATGACCTTGTCGGCGATGTCCAGGGCCTGTTGGGAGTCGTAGGGGACTTCGAGCTGGTAGAGCAGGTCGGCGAAGCCCATGACGCCCAGGCCGATCTTGCGGTTGGTGCGGACCATTTCGCGGATCTTGGGCAGGGGGTAGCGGGAGGCGTCGATGACGTCGTCCAGGAAGCGGACGGCCAGGTGCACGGTCTGTTTGAGGCCGTCCCAGTCCACGCGGTCGCAGGGGCGGGGCTTGCCGTCGGCGGCGTCCTTGGCGGCGGGCTTTTTGGGGCGGTCGAGCACGAAGGCCCCGAGGTTGATGGAGCCCAGGTTGCAGGCCTCGAAGGGGAGCAGGGGCTGTTCGCCGCAGGGGTTGGTGGACTCGATGTCGCCCAGGGCCGGGGTGGGGTTGTCGCGGTTGATGCGGTCCAGGAAGATGATGCCCGGGTCGCCGGACTCCCAGGCCTTTTGCACCAGCATGGAGAAGACCTCGCGGGCCTTGAGGGCGCCGGTCTTTTCCCGGGTGTTGGGGGCGACGAGGGCGTATTCCTCGTCCTTTTCCACGGCGCGCATGAAGTCTTCGGTGAGGGCCACGGAGAGGTTGAAGTTGTTGAGTTCGCCCTCGCGTTCCTTGGCGCGGATGAAGCGGACGATGTCCGGGTGGTCCACGCGCAGGATGCCCATGTTGGCCCCGCGCCGGGTGCCGCCCTGTTTCACCTGTTCGGTGGCGGTGTTGAAGATCTTGAGGAAGGAGAGCGGGCCGGAGGCGATGCCGCCGGTGGTGCCTACGCGGCTGTCGCGCGGGCGCAGGCGGGAGAAGGAGAAGCCCGTGCCGCCGCCGGACTTGTGGATCATGGCCGCGTTCTTCACGGAGTCGAAGATGCCGTCCAGGGAGTCCTCGATGGGCAGGACGAAGCAGGCGGCGAGCTGGCCGAGTTCGGTGCCCGCGTTCATGAGGGTGGGGGAGTTGGGCAGGAACTTCCAGCTGGTGAGCAGGTCGTAGAAGGTCCGGGCCAGGGCCTCGGGCCGGAACGGGGACGTGTCGTACTTACCCTCTTCCGCGGCGATGACGCTGGCCACCCGCCAGAACAGTTCCTTGGGGGTCTCATAGGGTTTGCCCTCCCCGTCCTTGCGCAGGTAGCGCCGGGTGAGGACCACCTCGGCGTTGGGGTTGAGCACCGGCTCGGGCAGGTCGTTGGGCATGACGGGGGGCTGGGGCGAGGCGACGGCGGCGTCGGGGGATTTGGACGGCGAAGCGGCGGACATCGGGACTCCTGAAAAGGTGAATAGTTGAACAAAAACAATGTATAGAAAATATCCAGAAGGGGGCTGTCCAGGATTTGGACCCTATCGCAAACCCGTCCGATGCGCCACCCCGGCCAGGCCGCCGGTCCCCTGTTCTGTCATCCTGGCTGGCGGAATGGCAGGCGATAATTTTTTTCTGGCCGGAGGGCCGTGTCGGCTTGATCCGCTCCATGGCGGTCCGGGCGGTGCGGCGTCCCGAAAAACGTCCGGAGGGATGGGCCGGGGGCCGGGGTTGACTGCCCGTTCATTTATGACTATTAAAATTTGCACAAACAATTATAAAGCAAATTTTTGTGGGCATAATATGAGCATGCTGTTACCCATTTCCACGCGGACCGGACTGGTGCGGCTCGGGGAATCCCTGCGGAAGGCGCGGTTGCGCCGCCGCCTGAAGATGACGACCGTGGCGGACCGTGCAGGCATCAGCCGGGAGACCCTGGCCAAGATCCAGCGGGGCGATCCCGGGGTCGGCATGGGCCACTACGCGGCCGTCATCTTCGCCCTGGGGCTGGGCAACGACTGGATGACGTTCGCGGATATCTCCCGTGACCCGGTGGGGCTCGCCCTGGACGAGGAGCGACTGCCCCGCCGCGCCCGGGACAGCAAGCTTTAGGGAGGCGACGCCATGGCTCGGGGTGAACAGGCCGTGCTCGTGCACGTTTCCCTCGGCGGCGTGGACCACCGGGTGGGCACGCTCTGGGTGCATGCCGCGGGCAGCGGCGAGCGGGCCTCGTTCCAATACGAGCCGCAGTGGCTGGAATCCGCCATGGCGTTTTCCCTGGAACCGGCCCTCCAGCTGGGGGAGGGGGTGTTCCCGTCTCCGGACGGCAAGGCCCTGTTCGGCGCTTTCGGGGACTCGGCGCCGGACCGTTGGGGCCGGGCGCTGCTGGACCGCCGGGAAGGCCAGATCGCCAGGGCGGAGCAGCGGACCCGCCGGCGATTGTTGGATTCCGACTACCTGCTGATGGTCAACGACCGTGCGCGACAGGGCGCGCTACGTTTCAAGGCGGACGAAGACGGTCCGTTTTTGGCCCCGGAAGGGGGCCACGGCATCCCGCCGCTGTTGGAGATCGGGCGGCTGATGCGGGCCGCCGGGCGCATCCTGGACCGGCAGGAGGCGGATCAGGACGTCCAGGACCTGGTGGAACCGGGCGCATCCCTGGGGGGCGCTCGGCCCAAGGCGTCGGTGCTGGATGCCAACGGCGGCCTGCTCATCGCCAAATTCCCGAGTCCGCGCGACGAATGGGATGTGGAGCTGTGGGAGTGCGTCTGCCTGACCCTGGCCCGGAAGGCGGGAATTCCCGTCCCGGGGTTCCGGCTCGAACGGATTGCCGGGCGCAACGTGCTGCTGCTGGAGCGGTTCGACCGCGGTCCCGGCGGGATCAGGATACCCTATCTCTCCGCCATGAGCATGGTGCAGCGCACGGACGGAGAGCGCGGAAGCTACCTGGAGATCGCCGAGGCCCTGCACCGGCATGGCGCGAGCGCGACGGCCGACCTTCAGGACCTGTGGCGGCGCATGGTCTTCAATATCCTGGTGTCCAATGTGGACGACCACCTGCGCAACCACGGCTTTTTGTATCGGGGCAGCGGCGGGTGGACCCTTTCTCCGGTGTTCGACCTGGAGCCCATGCCGGCGCACAAGAAGGCCCGGGAACTCCAGACCTACATTACCCTGGACGACGGCACGGCCACCCTGGACCTGGCCTACGAAGTGGCGGGCGAGTTCGGTCTGCGCATGCCCGCCGCGCGGGACATGGCCTGTCGGGTCGCTTCGGCCGTCCGGGACTGGGAGCGGACGGCGACCGGCCTCGGCGCGTCCTCCCGGGAGACCGAAACCATGCGTTCCGCCTTTGACCACCAGGAATTGCGTCGGGCCGTCTCCGGGCGGTGATGCGAAGGGGGAAGGGCCCAGAGGGGGCTCCTTCCCCCGGTTCGCGCCCGCGCCTTGCTAGGCGCGGCGCAGGACCAGGAAGATGTAGGTGTATCGGTCCGGGTTGTTGGCGAAGTGGGTCATTTCGCGGGTCAGTTCCTTGGTCAGGTTTTGGGCGGCCCGGAGCGGGGCGGCGTCGCCGGTCTCGGCGGCCCGGGCCACCGCCACCGCCAGGAAACCCGGGATGCGCCCGGGGTATCACAGGGAA
>JBFWIY010000313.1:2571-4227 GCA_050255855.1 Desulfovibrionaceae bacterium | reverse complement strand
CCGTACCGCCCTCTCGGGGCGGCTCAGTCCCCGCGCTTGAGGTGCCGGGCCAGGGCCTGGCGGGTGACGCCGATGAGCTCCGCGGCCTGGGTGCGGTTGCCGCCGCAGCGGGCCAGGGCCTCGCGCACCAGGGCGTCGTAGGCCTCCCGCGCCGTGGGCAGGCGCTCCACCCCGGAAAAGAGGCCCGGCCCCTCGGCCGCGGCCGCAGGCTCCGGGGCCGCGGCCGGGCCGTCCAGCTTGAGGCGCAGCCAGCCCCGCTCGAACCCGACCATGGCGTCGTAGACCAGGGCGCGCAGCTCGCGCACGTTGCCCGGAAAAAGCTGGCGGGCCAGGCGCTCCAGGGTCTCGGGCGGCACCGGGGGCGGGTTCTTGCCGAGCTCTGCGGCGGCCGTCCGGACGAAATGGGCCACCAGGGCCGGGATGTCCCCGGCGCGCTCGCGCAGGGGCGGCAGGTGCACGCGGTGGGCCCCCAGACGCCAGAAGAGGTCGGCCCGGAAGCGCCCGTCGTGCAGGCGCTCCTCCAGGTCGGCCTGGGTGGCGGCCACCACCCGGGCGGTGCTCAGGCGCGGCACGTCCTCGCCCAGGGGCAGGTATTCGCCCTCCTGGAGCAGGCGCAGCAGCTTCACCTGGGCCCCGGGGCCCAGGTCCCCGATCTCGTCCAGGAAGAGCGTGCCCCCGGCGGCCCGGGCCACCAGGCCCTCGCGCGCGCCCAGGGCCCCGGTCCAGGCCCCCTTGCGGTGGCCGAACAGGGTGTCGGTGAACATGGTGTCGTCCAGCCCGGCCAGGTTGACGGCCACGAACTCGCCCTCCCGGCCGCTCAGCTCGTGCACGGCCCGGACGGCCAGCTCCTTGCCGGTGCCGGTCTCGCCGGTGACGAGCAGGGGCAGGTTGGTGGGGCCCAGGGCCTCCATGTAGCGGAAGGCGGCCAGCATCTTGGGGTCGTGGGTGACGATGCCGGCGAAGACCTCGGGCCGTTTGAGCCGGTCGGAAAAGAGCAGCGAGCGCAGCAGGGCCGCATGGGCCCGGGTCTCGGTGAGCTCCAGGGCGCGCTTCACCGCGGCCACCAGGGCGTCGCGCTCCGTGGTCTTGACGAAATAGTCGTAGGCCCCGGCCTTGATGCAGGCCACGGCGGTGTCCACCTCGTTGAGCCCCGAGAGCATGATGACCGGCAGTTCGGGATGGGCCTCGCGCACCCGGGGCAGCAGGTCCGTGCCGCGCAGCCGGGGCATGACGATGTCCATGAGCAGCAGGCTGTAGGGCCGCTCGGCCAGCAGGCCCAGGACCCGGCCGGGGTCGTCGCAGGTCTGGACGTTGCCCACCCCGGCGAAGCGCAGCACGGTCTTGAAGCTGGCCAGCCAGGTGGCTTCGTCGTCCACCAGGAGTACGGGATGCTCGGGACGGGGCGAGGTCATTGCGGGATCTCCTCGGGGTCGCAGAGCGGCAGCCGGATGGTGCACACCGTGCCCCGGCCCGGAGAGGAGCTGAAGGTCATGGCGCCGCCGTGCTCCTGGATGATGCCGTGGGACACGGACAGCCCCAGGCCGGTGCCGCCGCTGTCGCGCTTGGTGGTGAAGAAGGGGTCGAAGATGTGCTTGAGGTCGCGCGGGGAAATGCCCTGCCCCTGGTCGGCCACGGTGATGACCGCCTGGTCCGCGG
>JBFWIY010000313.1:0-2471 GCA_050255855.1 Desulfovibrionaceae bacterium | reverse complement strand
TTGTCGGCCTGCACCAGCTGCTCCTGGTGGCGGCGCGCGTCCTCCTGGGCGCGGATGCGCCGGGTGATCTCGCGGTAGGTGACCACCACGCCGCTGAGGCGGCCGTCGGCCCCGTAGAAGGGCGTGGCCTGGGAGGAGAACCAGCGCCGCTCGCCCTCGGCGTCCTCCACGAAGAATTCATGCCCCTCGTACTGCTCGCCGGACTGGATGATCTCCTGGGGATAGTCGGCCGCGCACGGGTCCGCGGGCACCACGTCGCGGCAGTAGTGGCCCACCACCGGACCGTCCCACCCGAACATCTTCTGCAGGGGCACGCTGGAGCGCACGATGCGGCCGTCGAGGTCCAGCAGGGCCATGCCGTTGCCCGTGGAGTTGAAGATCTGGTCCAGCTCGACATAGGCCTCGCGCAGCCGGGCCTCGGCCCGGGAGCGCTCGATGTGGGCCCCCACGATGTCCGCCACGGTGGCCATGAACACCAGCTCGGAGTCCAGCCAGCGCCGCGGGGCGGCGACGTCCGCCCAGCCCATGAACCCGTACCAGGCCCCGCCCACCTGCACCGGGGTCACGGCCATGGAGCGCACGCCCAGCCCCTCCAGGAGCTCCCGCTCGGCCTGGGGCAGCTCCGCCACCACGCCGTGGATGCCCCGCCCGGCCGAGAGCTCCCGCTTCCAGCGCGGGGCCAGCTTGTCGTAGCACGGGCGGTGCAGCAGCGGATCGGCGCGCACCGAGTCCACCCCCGGGGCGCAGAGCTCGTGCACCCGCCGGGCGCAGAGCGCGCCCTTGGAGGTCGCGTAGTTCTCGAACACGAACACCCGGCTGACCCCGGCCGCGTCCAGCACCTCGCGCAGCACCGAGTCCAGCAGGTCCGGGCTGTCCGCCGCGGAAAGCAGACGCCGGGCGCAGAGGTTGAGCACGCGCTCGAAGCGCAGGTTGCGGGCCAGGGCCTCCCGGGACTGCTTGCGCTCGGTGACGTCGCGGGCCACGCCCTGGAAGCCCTCCACCCGGTCCTCCACGCCGCGGATGGCGGTGAGGGCCACGTCGGCCCAGACCTCGCCCCCGGCCCGGTGGCGGAAACAGACCTCGAAGCGCCGGGGCCAGTCGCCCACCTCCTTCTTCCCCACCAGGGCGCGCAGCTCGTCCGGCAGGGTGTTCAGCGTCTGCCAGAACTCCCCGGCGAACATGGTTTTTTCCGGGGCGCGCAGCACCTCCTCGGCCGGGTAGCCGATGAACTGGAGCACGGCCGGGCTCACGTAGGTCAGGTGCAGGTCCCGGTCCAGGATCCAGATGACGTCGGCGGAGTTCTCGGCCAGCAGGCGGTACTTGCGCTCGCTCTCCACCAGGGCGTCCTGCATGTACTTGCGGTCGGTGATGTCGCGCCGGTTGACCACGAACCCGGCCACGGTCCCGGCGGGACCGTAGAAGGGATAGTACGACGCCTCGAAGTAACGCCGCCCCAGGCCCGGGAAGGTGAACCAGGCGCTGTAGTTCACGCTCTTGCCGCGCAGGCAGGCCTCCACGTGGGGCCGGATGAGGCTCCAGCTCTCCTCGCCCAGGAGTTCCGGGGCCCAGCGGCCCACCATGCGCTCGCGGGTCAGGTTCATGGCCCCGGCGTAGGCGTCGTTGACGGCCAGATAGACCAGCTCCGGGCTGAGGAAGGCCATGTGGTCGTTGGAGGCCGAGGCGATGCGCGCGAACATGCGGCTCTGCTCCTCGGCCCGCTTGCGCTCGGTGATGTCGTTGACCTCGGCCAGGGTATGGAGCTCGCCCAGGATGACGATGGGGGTGAGGGAGATGTCGGCCCAGAACAGCTCGGTCTCGCCCCGACGGTGCTGCCACTCGAAGTGCGCGGGCTCGCCCTGCTCCATGTTCTGGATCCAGGTGCGGGCGATCTCCGCCGAAGGCCGCCCGCCGGGCTGCGTCTCCGGGGAGAGCTCCTCCGGACGGCGGCCCAGAAGCGCCTCGCGGGACCGGCCGAACAGGACCTCGGCCTTGGGGTTGCAGTTGATGATGGTGCCCTCCCGGAGGAGCAGGATGCCGCTGGAGGAGCGCTCGAAGAGCGCCCGGTAGCGCCCCTCGCTCTCGGCCAGGGCCTCCTGGGCCAGGCGGCGGGCGGTGATGTCCATGACGAAGCCCTCGAAGCGCGAGGCCTGGTCCGCGGCGTCGTACAGGACCACGGCGTTGGCCGAGACCCAGACCGGGGAGCCGTCGCGCCGTTGCGCCGGGACCTCGTAGTCCACGATCTCGCCCTGCTCGTCCAACAGACGCCGCAGCTCGTCCATGAGGCCTGGGCTCTCGAAGAATTCTCCGATGTTGGGGGCCTGCTGCAACAGCTCTTCGGACGTGTTGAACCCGGCGATGCGCGCGAACTCGGGGTTCACGGAGAGGAACCGGCCGCCCGGCCGGGCCTGGAAGATGCCCACCGGGGCGTTCTCGAAGATGGAGCGCAGCCGGGCCTCGCTCTCGCGCAGGGC
>JBFWIY010000312.1:0-4297 GCA_050255855.1 Desulfovibrionaceae bacterium | reverse complement strand
CCAGCCGGGCCTTGCCCGCCCAGGCGAAGCGGTCCACGGCCACGGGCTTGCCCAGGACCTCCGGGCCCACGGCCCCCACGCCCCAGAGCCCGCCCTCCGGGGCCAGGGCGTAGCCCAGGGCCAGGCCCGCGGCCCCGCGCGGGTCCAGGGGCGGCAGGTCCAGGCCGTCCACGCGCAGATTAGGGAGCCCATCCGCATCCAAATCAATCCCGCCGCGCGCCAGGTCCGCCAGAAATTCCATGAGGCCCGCGGCGTCCCAGTCCCTCCCGTCCCGCTCCCGGCGGGCGGCCAGGGCCGCCCCGGCGGCCGTCGGGTCCAGGCCCAGGGCCAGGCAGCGGCGGTGGGCCGCCACGGCCAGGCCCGCGTCCGGATTGCCGATCTGGGCCGTGAGCCAGGCCAGGCTCTCGAAGCCCGGCAGGGGACCGTCCGCGTCGCGCCGGCCGCAGCGCACCGGGCAGCCCAGGCAGCCACCCCGCGCGGCCGAGGCCGCGAGCCCGGCCATGGCGCGCGACACCGCCTCGGCCCCGGCGAAGCGCGTGGCCCGGAAA
This sequence comes from Desulfovibrionaceae bacterium, assembly GCA_050255855.1. Classification (GTDB taxonomy): domain Bacteria; phylum Desulfobacterota; class Desulfovibrionia; order Desulfovibrionales; family Desulfovibrionaceae. Next base: position 3,749 of record JBFWIY010000312.1, on the reverse strand, counting down.
TGGTCCGTGGCCAGCATGCTCCGGGCCTGGGCCAGGTCGTACAGGGCCGCGGCCCCGCGCCGGGCCAGGCCCAGGGGCCCGAGCAGGGCCGGACCGGCCGCCAGCAGGCGCAGGATGGCCCGGCGCGCCGCCCGAAGCCCGGCCGGATCGGCCACGGGCGGGTGGCCCGCGCCCGAGGCGGCCACCCAGGCCAGATTGCGCGCCGCCCAGGTCAGCCCCAGGCCGCCGCCCAGGGCGGGCTGGTCCGGGCCGGGGAGCACCGCGGCCCCGTGGGCCCCGCGCCAGGCCGCCGGGCCCACGCAGGCCGCCGCGCCGAACCCGGCCAGGGCGGCGAACACCGCGCCGGTCCGCGCGGCGCACCCGGGCCCCGCCAGCCCGGAGGCGTCCGTCAGCCGCGCGCCCGCGGCGGAGATCTCGATGCCCGTGGGCCGCGCCGCCCGGCCGTTGACCACCAGGCCGTCCCACCCGGCCCGGCGCAGCACCGTGGGCAGCCGCCCGCCGAAGTCCAGCACCCGGAAGCCGCCGCACGGCGCGCGGGCGGCCAGCACCGCCCGGCCCGAACAGGGGGCCAGGGTGCCGGTGAGGGGTCCGGCGAGCAGGAGCAGGGGCGATTCCGGGTCGTCCCAGGCCCGGGCGGCGTGGGGCAGCAGCAGGGCGCAGGCCAGGGCCGCGCCGCCGGGCAGCTCCGCGGCCGGGCCAAGCAGCAGCCCGGGCTCCGGGACCACGGCGCGCCAGGTCCCGGCGGTCAGGTCCACGTGGAGCAGGCGGGGGCGCGAATGGGGGCGCGAATGGAGGCGCGGCGATGCGGAGGGGGCCATGGCTCCGGTCCTTTCAGATTTGCCCGGCCTTGGCAAGCCGGGCCGGGACCGACCGCCCGAGCCGACCGCGTGGACCACCCGCCCCGGCCGCCTCCCCGACCGACGAACGCGCCGTCCTCCTCCATTGACCCCCGGGGATTTTTCGGTACTCTGGCCCCGACCTTTTCCGCACCGACCGACCCAGGGAGCGCACATGGCCGACAAGCCCGAAAAGAACATCGACCTGGACCGCCGCAACTTCCTCTTCGGGGCCTTCCGCCGCCGCAGCGCGGAGGACGCCGCCGAGCCCGCCCCGGCCCAGGCGGCCACCGACGCCGCCTTCCCGGTGCTCAAGGAGGCCAACGAGGCCTTCGCCGCCGGGGACTGGGAGCGCGCCTGCGAGAAATACCGCGAGGCCCTCAAGGCCGAGTCCGGCAACACCGAGGCGCGCATGCGCCTGGGTCGCGCCTTCTACCGGCAGGGCAAGTTCATCCAGGCCAAGGTGGAGTTCGAGCGCGTGCTGCACGACCGCAAAAAGGACAACGAGGCCAGCCTGCACCTGGGCCTGGTGCTGGCCCGCCTGGACCGGGCCGACAAGGCCGCCGTGGTCTGGCGGCAGTACTTCGACCCCGAGGCCACCCTGGTGCAGCGCGAGATCAACGTGCAGCTCGCCTTTCTGGAGGACGAGGCCGAACGCCCCACGGGCGCGCAGATGGCCGACGCCGTGGAGGCCGCCCTGGAGCGGCAGAAGGCCCAGGCCGGAGCCACGGCCTAGCCTCGCGTTCTTCCATTATGATGCGTTGATGCGCCCGGCCGTCGGGTCAGTTCTCCCGGTCCTTGGGGGGGCGGGCGGCCTGGGCCGCGGCCTCGGCCGCGTCCGCCAGGGAGGCCAGCCGGGCCCGGATGCAGGCCGCGGCCGCCGCGCCGGGGCCGCCGTCGTCCGAATGCGCCCGGCCGTAGGCCTCCAGGTCCTGCTGCACCTGCTGCTCCATGCGCTCGGACTCCAAAAACATAAGGAAGGCCAGGCTCAGGGCCGCGTCGTTCTCCGCGCTGCCGTCGCACAGCGCCCCGAGGGTGTCGGCGGGCAGGGTCTCCAGGAGCCGGTCCGCGAACATCCCGGCCCAGCGCGCATAGAGCCCGGTCATGAGCGGGGGGACCATCTCGGCCATGCGGGCCGCGGCGGCCTCGTCCGCCACCCGGGTCACGGCCATGTAGTCGGACAGGGCCTCGCGGCGGCGGGACTCGTCGGTATCCACGCGGCGCAGGATCACGGCCGTCACGTGGGCCTTCAGGATGGCGGAATCGGGCAGCTCGGACATGCGGGGCCTCCGGTGCGTTGTATGGGAAGGCGACCCTAGCCGCCCGCGCGCCCGAGGGCAAGGCCGCCCCCGCCCCGCCCGGCCCAGGGCAAGCCCCCACACCGGGATTCCCAGCCCCGAATTTTTCGGGTAGTGCACCGCCCATGGACCTCGCCAACGGCATCCTGGACGGCCTAACCCGCATCCTGCCCCTGCTCAAGATCGGGGCCGGTTTCGCCGGGATGCTGGTCTGCATCCGCCTGCGCCTGTCCCTGGGCCTGGCCGTGCTGGCCGGGGCCGGGCTTATGGGCCTGCTCTTCGGCATGGGCCCGGCCGGGCTGCTGGACTGCCTGGTGGCCGGGCTCACCAACGAAAAGGCCCTGTACCTGGGCTTCATGGTGGCCCTGATCCTCATCATGAGCGACGTGCTGGAGCGCACCGGCCAGACCCGGCGGCTCATGGACTCCCTGGGCACGCGCATGCGCAACCGCCGCCTGCGCCTGGTTTTCTTCCCGGCCCTCATCGGGCTGCTGCCCATGCCGGGCGGGGCGGTGTTCTCCTGCCCCATGGTGGCGGGCATGGCCGAGCCCATGCACCTCTCCCCGCTCCGGCGCGTGGTCCTCAACTACTGGTTCCGCCACGTCTGGGAGATGGCCTGGCCCCTGTACCCCGGGCTGCTGCTCACGGCGTCGCTCTCCGGCGTGCCCCTCATGCACCTGGTGGCCTTCACCCTGCCCGGGGTGGCGCTCACCCTGCTCCTGGGCTGGATCTTCTTCCTGCGGCCCGGGGTGCTGCCCCTGCCGCCCGAGCCCGCCGCCGACCAGGACGCCCCGCCGCCGCCCAAGGCCCCCTGGTCGCGCATCGTGCTGGACGGCCTGCCCTTCGAGCTGGCCATCCTGGGGGCCATCGGCCTGGAGATGGCCCAGACCCTGTGGTTCCCCAGGCTGCCCTTCGAGCTGGCCGTGAGCGCGGCCCTGGCCCTGGCCACCCTGGTGGCCCTGGGGCAGAACCGCGTGGGCCCGGCCGCCATCGGCCGCATCCTCATGCGCCGCGGGCTCTGGACCATGGTCCTGGTGGTGGCCTCGGTGTTCGTGTTCCAGGCGGTGCTGCTGCGCACCGGGGCCATCGAGCAGCTCTCGCGCCTGGCCGGGGGCGACCTGGCCCTGTTCACCTCCGCCATCCTGCTGCCCTGGCTGGCGGGCATGGTCTCGGGCATCAGCGTGGCCTACGTGGGGGCCAGCTTCCCCCTGCTCCTCGGGCTCATCCACCAGATGGGCCTGGAGTCGCAGCTCCTGCCCCTGCTGGCCCTGGGCATCTTCTCGGGGTTCACCGGGGTCATGGCCTCGCCCCTGCACGTCTGCTTCGTGCTCACCTGCCAGTACTTCCACGTGGACCTCGGCCGGGCCTGGCGGGCCGTGGTCCTGCCCTGCGCCTGCATCTTCTGCGCCGGGGTGGCCTACCACTTCCTGCTGCGCGCCTTCTGACGCCTTTTTGGCGGCCCGCCCCGGCGCGGGGGCGGGCCAGCTCCTCTTTTCAATAATTTCGGAATCATACGATCCTGGTTCGGGTTTTGCATAATGATCGCAGGCCCCTGAAGGGCCACCGAACCCCAGCCCTGTGGAGGATCGCCATGAACCGCCTCGCGCTGCCCCTT
>JBFWIY010000311.1:0-4305 GCA_050255855.1 Desulfovibrionaceae bacterium | reverse complement strand
CCCTCTCGCCTCCGGCCCGGCTTTGTGCTAGCCGTTGTGCGCCATGCACGACGCCATCCCCCCCGACTTCCGGCAGGAAAGCTACGACTACGCCCTGCCCGAGGAGCGCATCGCCCAGCACCCGGCCGACCGCCGCGACGCCTCCCGCCTCATGGTCCTGGACCGCGCCACGGGCGAGACCCGCGAGGCCGCCTTCGCCGACCTGCCCGACCTGCTGCCCCCCGGGGCCCTGCTGGTGGCCAACAACTCCAAGGTCATCCCGGCCCGGCTCATGGGGGCCAAGCCCTCGGGCGGCCGGGTGGAGTTCCTGCTGCTCACCCCGCCGCCCCTGCTGACCCCGGAGACCGCCACGGACGGGGCCTGCACCGCCGAGGCCGAGGGCCTGCTGCGCGCCTCCAAGGGCCCGCGCCCGGGCGAGCACGTGGACTTCGCCCCGGAACTCTCCCTCACGGTGCTCCAACGCGGCGACTTCGGCCGCTCGCGCGTGCGGCTGCGCTGGACCGGCGGGCCCGCGGGGCTGACCCCGCTCATGGAGCGCCTGGGGGCCATGCCCCTGCCGCCCTACATCCGCCGCCCGGCCGACGCCGACGACGCGGCCCGCTACCAGACCGTGTACGCCGACGCCAGCAAGGCGGGCAGCGTGGCCGCGCCCACGGCCGGGCTGCACTTCACCCCGGAGATCCGCGCCCGCCTGGCCGAGGCCGGGTTCGGCTGGGCCGAAGTGACCCTGTACGTGGGCTACGGCACCTTCTCCCCGGTGCGCTGCGCGGACATCCGCGAGCACCGCATGCACAAGGAATACATCGAGGTGGGCGCGGAAACCGCCCGCGCCGTGGCCCAGGCCAAGGCCGCCGGACGCCCCGTGGTGGCCGTGGGCACCACCAGCGCCCGCACCCTGGAGGGCATGCACCAGGCCCTTGGAACCATAGGCGCTTTCCAGGGCGAAACCGACATATTCATCCGCCCTTGTTCGCCATTTCACGTGGTCGATTCCATGCTTACGAATTTCCATTTGCCTAAGTCGTCCCTGCTCATTATGATCTCAGCCCTAGCCGGGAGAGAATCGGTTCTCCGGGCCTATGCCCGGGCCCTGGATTCGGGATTCCGCTTCTTTTCCTACGGTGACGCCATGCTCATCCGCTGACCCGCCCCGCTCCGCGGCCGGGCAGGGGATGGCGAGGCGTATATTTTTTGTCGGGAGCGCGCTCCCGGGCCGGTGCGGACCGGCCCCCGACGACGCGCCCAGCAACCCTCCCGCCCGGACCGGCCGGCCCCGGCGCCCGCCGCGCGGGAGGCGCAAGGGAGTGGAAATGTCACGCATCGAGGTGAACGAGCAACGGTGCAAGGGTTGCCTGCTCTGCACCACGGTCTGCCCGGCGGGGATCATCCGCCAGGCCGACCGCTTCAACGCCAAGGGCTACAAGGTGGCCGAAGTCCCGGAAGAGCTCCGGGACAAATGCACCGGCTGCGCAAGCTGCGCCCAGATCTGCCCGGACTACGCCATCACCGTGTACAAGACCCCGAAGCCCAAGAAGGGGGACAAGTAGATGGCCGACAACAAGATGTTCATCAAGGGCAACGAGGCCGTGGCCCGGGGGGCCCTGGCCGCCGGATGCCGCTGCTTCTTCGGCTACCCCATCACCCCGCAGAACGACATCCCGGAGTTCATGAGCTCCGCCATCGTGGAGGCCGGGGGCGAGTTCGTCCAGGCCGAGAGCGAGGTGGCCGCGGCCAACATGCTGCTCGGCGCTGGCGCGGCCGGCGTGCGCGCCATGACCTCCTCCTCCAGCCCGGGCATCTCGCTCAAGCAGGAGGCCATCAGCTACATGGCCGGCAGCCAGATCCCCGCCGTGGTGGTGAACATGACCCGCGGCGGCCCGGGCCTGGGCGACATCGGCCCGGCCCAGGGCGACTACTACCAGGCCACCCGCGGCGGCGGCCACGGCGACTACCGCACCCTGGTCCTCGCCCCGGGCACCGTCCAGGAGGCCTACAACCTGACCATCGAGGCCTTTGACCTGGCCTTCAAGTACCGCAACCCGGTGCTCATCCTGGGCGACGCCATCCTCGGCCAGATGAAGGAGCCCGTGGCCATGGGCGAGCCCGTGGCCGTGGACCCCAAGGAAGCCGCCGACTGGTGCATCTGCGGCCGCGACGGCCGCGAAAAGCGCCTCATCAAGTCCCTGTTCCTGGAAGAAGGCGCCCTGGCCGGCCAGAACCAGATGCTCAAGGAAAAATACGAGGCCATGCAGGCGGAAATCCGCTACGAGGCCTTCGAGACCGAAGACGCCGAACTCGTGGTCGCCGCCTTCGGGTCCATCGGCCGCATCGCCAAGAGCGCGGTGCGCACCCTGCGCAAGCAGGGCCGCAAGGTGGGCCTGTTCCGGCCCATCACCCTCTACCCCTTCCCCAGCGCCGCCCTGCGCAGCCTGGCGGAACAGGGCAAACGCTTCCTGACCATCGAGCACAACCTGGGCCAGATGGTGGACGACGTGCGCCTGGCCGTGCGCGGCCTGGCCGACTCGGACTTCTACGGGGTCTACCCGGGCAACATGCCCATCCCCGACGAGTTCGAAGCGCCCATCCTCAAGTGTCTGGAGGGCAAGTAAATGACCATCGCTGCTGAAGAAAAAATCGTGTTCCAGCGGCCCGAGTCCGTCATCGACCGCGACACGCACTACTGCCCCGGCTGCCACCACGGCGTGGCCCACCGCCTGGCGGGCGAACTGCTCGACGAGCTCCACCTGGCCGAAAAGGCCCTGCTCATCGGCTCCATCGGCTGCTCGGTGTTCCTGTACAACTACCTCAACGTGGACGCCGTGGAGGCCCCGCACGGCCGCGCCCCGGCCGTGGCCACCGGCGTCAAGCGCGCCCGGCCCGACAACTTCGTCTTCGCCTACCAGGGCGACGGCGACCTGGCCTCCATCGGCATGGCCGAGATCATGCACTGCGCCAACCGCGGCGAACGCGTCAGCGTCATCTTCGTCAACAACACGGTCTACGGCATGACCGGCGGCCAGATGGCCCCCACCACCCTCATCGGCCAGAAGACCACCACCTGCCCGGGCGGCCGCTGCCGCGAACGCGAGGGCGCGCCCATCCGCATGGCCGAGATCATCGCCAGCCTGGGCGGCACCGCCTTCGCCGCCCGCGCCTCCCTGGATACGGTCAAGAACATCAAGCAGGCCAAGAAGTTCATGAAAAAGGCCTTTGAGGTCCAGCTCAAGGGCCTGGGCTTCGGCTTCATCGAGCTGCTCTCCGCCTGCCCCACCAACTGGAAGATGACCCCGGTCAAGGCCAACGAACGCATCGCCACGGACATGATCCCCTACTTCCCCCTGGGAGTGTACCGGGACGCCACGGCGGAAGGAGGGGCCTGCTGATGAGCCGCTACATGGACTGCATCCTCGCCGGGTTCGGCGGCCAGGGCGTCATGCTCATCGGCAACCTCCTGGCCTACGCGGGCATGAAGGACGGCCTCAACGTCACCTACATCCCGGTCTACGGCCCGGAAATGCGCGGCGGCACGGCCAACTGCACCGTGGTCCTCTCCCAGGAGGACATCGGCTCCCCCATCATCCACCACCCCAAAAGCCTCATCATCCTCAACCGGCCCTCCCTGGACAAGTTCCAGCCCCGGCTGGTGGACGGCGGCGTCCAGATCGTCAACTCCTCGCTCATCGACGCGGAATTGTGCGAAAAGGGCCGCATCCGGACCGAACTCGTGGCCTGCAACGACATCGCCGACAAGCTGGGCAACTCCCGCATGGCCAACATGGTGGCCATCGGGGCCTACGCCGCGGCCGCCAAGATCGTCCCGGTCCAGGCCCTCATCGACAGCCTGCCCAACGTCATCTCGCCCCACTACGCCAAACTCATCCCGCTCAACGCCAAGGCCATCGAGGCCGGCGCCGAACAGGTGAAATAACCCCGGCGCACCCCGCCAACCCCCGAGGGGGCGGCCCGCAAGGACCGCCCCCTCGTCGTTTCCCCGCCCGGCCCGCACGGCCCGCACGGGTGCAATTCGACCGGGCATGCGCTAGGCTCCCGCTGCGACGAGTCAATGAGGCCTCCCCGTGCGGGGCAGGACGCCGTGGCGCTAAGCCGCCTGGTCGCATTCGCGCCCAGCCAGCCAAGCGCCACGTTGCGGCGTCCAGGGGGGCAAGGCCCCTCTGGACTCCCCATTTGGCGTTGCGGTTTTCGCTTGGCGCGGCCCGCGCGTCGGCGAAATCCGCAACGCGGAAGGGGTAGGGGAGGAGCGGGGATGGCCGGGAAAGACGTGAACCGATAAAAAGGTCTGGGGGA
>JBFWIY010000310.1:0-4308 GCA_050255855.1 Desulfovibrionaceae bacterium | reverse complement strand
CGGGGGTTGGGATGCGCGGGGGTGAGTTTGTAACACGGGGGGCCCGATGTCAAGACGCCGTCGAGCCGCCTTGACAATGGTGTCATGGCGGCCCGACGCGCGGGGGGCGACATTGACAGTATTGTGATTCCGGCCCCGCCCGCCATGGGGCGGCGAGGGGGGCTGTTCGTGCATTTATCCGGGATAATGGTTGAAATCACCCATGGCACGGGGCGTGCTTTGTCCTCGGGCATATCCTCCAACTCTCCCTCAACCTTCCTCCATGTCGAAAGGGCCTCCGGGCCCTTTCCGCATTTTCTCAGACTTTCGGCCGATTGCGTCCGCAGGGAAAAAGGGGTACTTACCCTATGGCGGGGGGCCAAATACGGCATGTTCCGGTTTGGCCTTTTTCTATGTACGGCTTGGCATGGGCTGCAGGAACGGGTATAGGATGAGCATGGACGATTCCATTGCGACCGATATCCTCATCGTCGACGACGAACGGATCAACCTCAAATTGCTTGAGGGGGTCCTGAACGGCTTCGACGTCAATGTGCACAAGGCCCAGAGCGGTCCGGAGGCCCTGGCCCTGACTCAGGACCACGACTTCGCCCTGGTGCTGCTCGACGTCATGATGCCCGGCATGGACGGCTTCGTCACCGCCGAGCGCATGCGCGCCGCCGAGCGCACCCGCACCCTGCCCATCATCTTCGTCACCGCCATCAGCAAGGAGCAGAAGCACGTCTTCAAGGGCTACGAGCTGGGCGCGGTGGACTACCTGTTCAAGCCCGTAGAGCCGGAGATCCTCAAGAGCAAGGTGAAGATCTTCGTGGAGCTCCACCGCCAGCGCCGGGCCCTGGAGATCACCGGCCAGCGCCTGGCCGGCACCGTGGCCGAGCTGGAGGCCTCCCGCCAGGCCCTGCTGGACTCCCAGCGCAGCTACCGCACCGTGGCCCGCTACACCTTCGACTGGGAGGCCTGGACCGGCCCGGCCGGGGAACTCCTGTACATCAGCCCCTCCTGCCAGCGCATCTGCGGCTACACCGATCAGGAATTCATGGACGATCCCGACCTCATGGAGCGCATCGTCCACGACGAGGACCGGAACATGTGGCGCGGCTTCGTCACCGGCAACGTGCGCGACCACGAGGCCGGGCTGGATTTCCGCATCCTGCACCGGGACGGCCGGGTGCGCTGGGTCAGCCAGGTGAATTTCGAGGTCCACGACCCCGAGGCCGGGTACATGGGCGTGCGCACCTCCATCCGCGACATCACCGAGCGCAAGCAGATGGAGCTCCAGCTGCGGCACCAGGCCCTGCACGATCCGCTCACCGAGATCGCCAACCGCACCCTGCTCCAGGACCGCATCAACCAGGCCCTGGCCCGCAGCCACCGCCACTCGGGCGGGCGGCACTGGGCCGTCATCTTCCTGGACCTGGACCGCTTCAAGGTGGTCAACGACTCCCTGGGCCACACCTTCGGCGACAAGCTGCTGGTGGAGGTGAGCAACCGTCTGCTGACCTGCGTGCGCTCCAAGGACACGGTCTCCCGCTTCGGCGGGGACGAGTTCGTCCTGGTGCTGGAGGACCTGGACTCCCCGGGCGAGGCCATGCGCATCCTCAAGCGCGTGCAGAGCGAGGTGGCCCGGCCCTTCGTGGTGGACGGCCACGAGGTCCAGACCACGGCCTCCATGGGCGTGGTGCTTTCGCCCACCGAGGCCGACCGGCCCGAGGAGCTCATCCAGAAGGCCAACCTGGCCATGTATCGGGCCAAGGAGGCCGGGCGCGACCGCTTCCACATCTTCAACGACGCCATGCTCGAACAGGCCATCCGCCTCATGAACATGGAGAGCGACATGCGCCGGGCCATCGCCAACCGGGAGTTCCACCTGGTGTACCAGCCTATCGTGGCCCTGCCCGACGGGCACCTGGTGGGCTTCGAGGCCCTGGTGCGCTGGGAGCACCCGGAGCAGGGGCTCATCAACCCGGGCGAGTTCATCCCCGTGGCCGAGGAGTCCGGGCTCATCGTGGACCTCGGGCGCTGGGTCATGGAGGAGGCCTGCTCCACCATGTCCGCCTGGCGCCGCCGCATCCAGGGCATGAACGGCGAGTTCATGTCCGTGAACATCTCCGGCCGCCAGTTCCAGCGCACCGACCTGCTGGACCAGGTGCGCACCGTGCTGGACCAGACGCGCATCCCGCCCAACCTGCTCAAGCTCGAAATCACCGAGACCGCGGTCATGGCCGACGTGAAGGTCTCCACCCGCACCCTGAGCCGCCTCAAGGACCAGGGCCTGACCCTGTCCATCGACGACTTCGGCACGGGCTACTCGTCCATGAGCTATCTCCAGCGCTTCCCCCTGGACCACCTCAAGGTGGACCTCTCCTTCGTGCAGCGCATCGACAACAGCCAGGAGGACGTGGAGATCGTCCGGGCCATCATCAACCTGGCCCACAGCCTGCGGCTGCAGGTGGTGGCCGAGGGCATCGAGCGCGAGCCCCAGAAGGACCTGCTGCATTCCCTCAAGTGCGACTTCGGGCAGGGCTACCTCTTCTCCAAGCCCGTGGACCGCGCCGCCGCCGAGGCGATCATCGTCCGCAACGTGGAGCGCCGTCAGGCCAAGGCGTAGCCCGGGACGGCCGCCGTGCGCAACGAAAGGGCGGGACCGGAAAGCCGGTCCCGCCCTTTTTCGCGGCGTTGCGCGCCGCCGGCTACTTGGTCTTGTGGGTGTACACGCCGTCCCAGCCCTCGGCCGGGGGCTCCTCGCGCAGGTGCTCGCAGCGCTCCTCGTACATCTCGTACAGCACGCCCGGGTGCATCTGCTTGAGCCGGGTGAAGTCGTCCCGGGCCCCGGCGAAGTCCATGGCCTTGTACCGGGCCAGGGCGTCGTCGTAGAGGGTCAGCTCGTCGCGCCGGGGGGCGGCCGCCTCCTTGGTGAACACGGTGAAGATGGTCACCGGCTCGTGCTTGCCCTTGACGCGCACGCTGTCCAGCTCCTGGTACACGAACTCGTCGCCGCAGGCCTCCTTCACGGCCTTGCTGATGACGATCTGTTGGCCGTAGAACTTGGTGAGCCCCTCCAGGCGGGAGGCCAGGTTCACGTTGTCGCCGATGAGGGTGTAGTCGAAGAGGTCGGCGGAGCCCATGTTCCCCACGCGCACCCGGCCGCAGTTGACGCCCAGGCCGATGGCGATGGGAAAGCCGAACTTGACCTTGAACAGCTCGTTGAGCTCGGCCAGCTTGTCCAGCTGCATCAGGGCCGAGCGCACGGCCAGCTTCTGGTGGTCCGGCACGTCCAGGGGCGCGTTCCAGAAGGCCATGATGGCGTCGCCGATGAACTTGTCCAGGGTGCCGGAGTTCTCGGTGATGATGCGCGTCATGGGCGTGAAGTAGTCGTGCAGCAGGTCCGTCACCTGGGTCGGGGTGAGTTTCTCCGACAGTGTGGTGAAGCTGCGCACGTCGGAGAACATGATGGTGATTTCCTTTTCCTCGCCCTCCAGGGAGAGGGAGTCCGGGTTGTCCACGATCTGCTCGATGACCTTGGGGGAGAGGTAGTGGGCGAAGGCCCCGTGGATGAAGCGCTTCTGCCGTTCCTCCCGCCAGAACTTGATGAGCGTGAGCATGGTGAAGTTCGTGCCCAGCACCACGAAGGAGTACAGCGGCGAGAGGAACAGCCGGTGTTGGGTGAAGACCCAGCCGCACCCGAACCACACCCCCACCGCCGCCGCCACCACCGGGATGGCCGACCACAGGGCCGTGGTCCAGGCCAGCAGCAGGGTGGTGACCACGCCCGCGAAGAGCACCGCGAAGATCTGCAGGCCCGGCTCCCAGTCCGGAATTTCCAGGAAGTCCCCGGCCAGGATGGTGTCCACCAGGGTGGCGTGGGTCTCCACGCCCGGGTAGTACTGGTCGAAGGGCGTGATGCGCAGGTCCTTCAGGCCCGCGGCCGAGGTGCCGATGAAGGCGATGTGGTCCTTGAGCCGGTCCGCCACCGCGGGGTTGCCCTCCAGCACGTCCTTGGCGCTCACGTAGGGGAAGCTGTTGCCCGGGCCGCGGTAGTTCACGAAGATCTGGCCGCGCTGGTCCAGGGGGATCTCGATCTTGCGCTTGCCCTGCGCGGGGTCCTTGATGCCGATGACCAGCGACCCCGCCCCGGCCGGGGACAGGGTGAGCACCAGGGCCCGGCCGTGGTAGGCGGTGAGGATGGCCTGCAGGGCCAGGTTGGGAAAGACCTTGCCCCCCCAGGACATGATGAGCGGCACGCGGCGGATGACGCCGTCCATGTCCGCCGAGGTGGTGAAGAAGCCGCAGGCCGGCTTGGCCATCACC
>JBFWIY010000309.1:0-4308 GCA_050255855.1 Desulfovibrionaceae bacterium | reverse complement strand
CGGGGTGCTCATCCGGGCCATGACCCCGTTCCGCTGTCCGGGCTGGATCCGCGTCTCCCTGGGCCCGCTGCCCATGATGCAGGCCTTCGGCGAGCACCTGCGCGCCGTGCTGGCCGCGGGCTGAGCGCCGCGGGGCTGCGGTGCTGGACATCCTTCAGTGAATTTGCTTTCTTCCCTTAAGAACTGGATTGTTGCGCCGCCAGGATCGGGCGGCCCGGAGGCCGGACGCCGCAAGGGGCCGGGCGATGACGCGATCCCCAGACACGCCGGGCGATGCCGCCGGCCCGGCCCACTCCAAAGGACGGACAGCGCATGAGAAAACGCATCTTGGTCACGGGCGGGGCCGGATTTCTCGGATCGCACCTGTGCGAACGGCTCCTGCGGGAAGGGCAGGAAGTGGTCTGCGCCGACAACTACTTCACGGGCAACAAGGAAAACATCGTCCACCTGCTCGGCAATCCCTATTTCGAGCTCCTCCGCCACGACGTGACCTTCCCGCTGTACGTCGAGGTGGACGAGATCTACAACCTCGCCTGCCCCGCCTCCCCCATCCACTACCAGCACAATCCCGTGCAGACCCTCAAGACCTCCGTGCACGGGGCCATCAACATGCTCGGCCTGGCCAAGCGGGTGGGGGCGAGGATCTTCCAGGCCTCCACCTCCGAGGTCTACGGCGACCCCCTGGTCCACCCCCAGACCGAGGACTACTGGGGCCACGTGAACCCCAACGGCCGCCGCTCCTGCTACGACGAGGGCAAACGCTGCGCCGAGACCCTGTTCTTCGACTACCACCGCCAGCACCGCCTCGACATCAAGGTCGTCCGCATCTTCAACACCTATGGGCCGCGCATGCTCCCCGACGACGGCCGCGTCGTCTCCAACTTCATCGTCCAGGCCCTCAAGGGCGAGGACATCACCATCTACGGCGACGGCATGCAGACCCGGTCCTTCTGCTACGTGGACGACATGATCGAAGGCTTCATCCGCATGATGGAGTCGTCCCCCGAGGGCTTCACCGGCCCGGTCAACCTCGGCAATCCCGGCGAGTTCACCATCCGCGCCCTGGCCGAAAAGGTGCTCGACAAGGTGGGGAGCCGGTCCCGGCTCATCTTCCGGGAGCTGCCCTCGGACGACCCCATGCAGCGCCAGCCCGACATCACCCTGGCCAAGGAGACGCTCGGCTGGGAGCCGACCATCCCCCTGGACGAGGGGCTGGAAAGGACCATCCGCTACTTCAAGACGCTGCTGGGAAAGTAACCCGCGCGGCGGTCCCATCCCCGGCGACGCCGGAGGCAGCCCCACGACGCCCGGCCCGGCGGGCCGGGGCGCGACGCCATCGCACCCGGAAATCCCGGCCGCCCCGGCTTGCCTTCCCGGCCCGGGCGGGGTAGCCCCTGGGCATGCAAACCTTTCTCGACTGCCTGCCCTGCTTCATGCGCCAGGCCCTGGCCGCGGCCCGGCGCGTGGACCCCGACGACGAGGCCATGCACCGCCGCGTGCTGGCCGCCTGGGCCGCCGCCGTGCCGGACCTGGACCTGACCCTGTCCCCCCCGGCCCAGGCCGGGCACATCTACGGCCTGCTCGCCCGGGCCACGGGCGCCCCGGACCCCTTCGCCGCGGACAAGGACCAGGCCAACCGCCGCGTGCTGGAGCTGCTGCCCGGGCTGCGCGCCCGGCGCGACGCCAGCCCCGCCCCCCTGCGCACCGCCCTGGAGATGGCCATCATCGGCAACTACCTGGACGCGGGCATCGGCCGGGAGTTCGACTGGGAGGGCGAGCTGGCCGCCCTGGAGGACGCCCTGGACCCGGCGGCCTGCGCCGAGTTCGAGGCCCAGGCCGGGCCCGGCCGCGCGGTGCTCGTGCTCGGGGACAACGCGGGCGAGATCGCCATGGACATCCTGCTGGTGGAGGCCCTGCAGGCCCGCGGCTGCCGGGTGACCTACGCCGTGCGCGGCAGGCCCATCCTCAACGACGCCACCCTGGAGGACGCCCGCTTCGTGGGCATGACCGAGGCCTGCCCGGTGGTCAGCTCCGGGGTGGACACGCCCGGCACCGTGCCCGAGCGCTGCGACCCGGCCTTTCTGGACCGCATGAAGCAGGCCGACCTGATCCTGAGCAAGGGGCAGGGCAACTTCGAGGCCCTGAGCGACCGCTGGCCCGGGGTGTTCTTCGCCTTCAAGGTCAAGTGCCCGGTGGCCGCGCGGCTCACGGGCCGGCCCGAGGGCAGCAGCGTGTTCCGCCGCCTGGACTGAGCCCCTACCGCCCCGGACGGCCGCCGTGGTCGAACCCGGCCGCCTCGTCCGCGTCCAGGGAGCGGCCGGGCGGGTGCCGCCGCAGCCGGTCCACGGCCCGGCGCAGGTCCGCCAGAAAGAGCCCGGCCAGGTCCCGGCTGAAGCCGTGGCGCACCAGGACGCGCATGACCACCAGGTCCTCGCGCTCGGGCGGCATGGCGTAGGCCGGAACCTGCCAGCCCCGGGCGCGCAGGGCGTCCGAGAGGTCGTAGAGGTTGAACCCCGCATCCGCCCCGGGCCCCAGGGTCCAGCACAGGGCCGGGATGCCTCCGCCGCCGTCGTGCAGCACCATGAAGGGCCCGATCCGCTCCAGCTCCCGGCCCAGCCGGGCCGCGGTGTCGTAGCAGGCCCGGTGCACCTTGCGGTAGCCGTCGCGTCCCAGACGCAGAAAGGTGAAGTATTGGGCCGCCACCTGCCCGCCCGGACGGGAGAAGTTCAGAGCGAAGGTGGGGATGTCCCCGCCCAGGTAGTTGACCCGGAAGATCAGCTCCTCGGGCAGCTCCGCGGCGTCGCGCCAGACCACCCAGCCCACCCCCAGGGGGGCCAGCCCGAACTTGTGACCCGAGGCGTTGATGCTCTTGACCCGCTCCAGGCGAAAGTCCCAGACCAGGTCCGGGTCGCAGAAGGGGGCCAGGAACCCGCCGCTGGCCGCGTCCACGTGCACGGGCACGTCCGGCCCGCCCCGGGCGGCCAGGTCGTCCAGGGCGGCGCAGATCTCGGCCACGGGCTCGTAGCGGCCGGTGAAGGTGAGGCCCAGGGTGGGCGCAACGCCCACGGTGTTCTCGTCGCAGCGGGCCACGGCCTCGGCCGGACTCAAATGCAGGCGGTCGCCCTGCACCGGGACCTCGCGCAGCTCCACGTCGAAATAGCGGGCGAATTTGTGCCAGCAGATCTGCACCGGGCCGCAGACCAGGTTGGGCCGGTCCGTGGCCTGGCCCCGGGCCCGCCGGCGCGCCCGCCAGCGCCGCACCAGGGCCAGCCCGCCCAGCATGGCCGCCTCGCTGGAGCCGGTGGTGGAGCAGCCCAGGGCGTCCCCGCCCGCCGGGGCGTTCCAGAGGTCGGCCAGCATGCGCACACAGCGGGCCTCGATCTCCGCGGTCTGGGGGTACTCGTCCTTGTCGATCATGTTCTTGTCGAGGCACTCGTCCATGATGGCGCGCACTTCGGGCTCCACCCAGGTCTGGCAAAAGGTGGCCAGATTCTGGCGGGAGTTGCCGTCGAGCATGAGTTCGTCGCGCACCTGCTGATGCACGCGGCGCGGGTCGCGCTCGGCCGCGGGGAAACGGCGGCCGGGCAGAGCGCCGTCCGCCTCGCCGGCGGCGTAGAGGTCATCGAGGGGGTCGGGGCGTCCGGCGCTTCGGCGGTGCAGCATGGGGCCTCCCGGGGTTGCGGTGCGGGGATTCCCCTTTGGGGTACAATCCCCGCGGTCCCAGGGCAAGGCCCGGCCGGTCCGAGGAGGACGGCACCTCCCCGCGCGCCCGGACGGGGCGATTCGTCGGCCTCACAGACCATGTCCAGCTCGGGCACCTCCCCGCGCGCCCGGACGGGGCGCCGCTCCCCAGGGATCGTTCAAAAAGCCCGAGGGCAAGGCGCGAGCAGGGGCCGGGCCCGAAGCGTATCCGGCATACGTGAGGGTCCGGCCCCTGCGAAGCAACGCCGCCATCGGGGATTTTTCAACGATCCCTACTCCGCGCCCAGGGCCAGGACCGGGTCCATGCGCGCGGCCTTGCGCGCGGGCAGGTAGCCGAAGACCAGGCCCGTGAGCACGGAGCAGGCGAAAGCCAGCACCGGGGGCAGCACGGAGAAGGCCACGCTGGTGCCCAGCCGCCCCAGGAGCATGGCCGCGCCCAGGCCCAGCCCGACCCCCACCACCCCGCCGAACCCGCACACCACCAGGGACTCGATGTTGAATTGCAGGAGGATGTTCAGCATGCGCGCGCCCGTGGCCATGCGGATGCCGATCTCGCGGGTGCGCTCGGTGACGCTCACCAGCATGATGTTCATGACCCCGATGCCG
>JBFWIY010000308.1:0-4310 GCA_050255855.1 Desulfovibrionaceae bacterium | reverse complement strand
TGCGGATGAATGGGTTTGAGGGAACCTAGCGCATCCGCCCGCCGGGCTCAAGGGCGGTGTGGGGGCGACGGGGGAAATGGGGCGGGAAAATGGGGCGGACGGAACGCGCCGGGGCCGCCGCGCCGGGCCCGGCGACGTCGGACGACGTCGGGCGGTCGGCGGGGCGGCCCCGGCGCGCGCGGGCCCGGGCCGGGCGGCTACGCGGCCCCGAAGTCCACGCCGTGCTCCTCCGCGGCCTGGATCAGGTCGCGCAGGATGGTGAGGGTCTGCTGGGCCTCTTCGTAGTCCAGGCGGCGGATGGCGAACCCGGCGTGCACCAGCACGTAGTCCCCCACCTGCACGGGCTGGTCCACGATCATGAGGGAGGCCTGGATGGTGGCGTCGGAATCGCCCACCCGGCAGGTGGCCATGTTCTGGTCGTCGATGGCGGTGACTTCAACAGGAACTGCGAGGCACATAGATGACCTCCTCGGAGGGCATGGCGCGTTGGGTGTGGGTGCCGCCGGCGGCCCGGACCTCGGCCAGGGCGGCCTCGATGAACTTGGGCATGGCGGCGTCGGAGGTCCCGGACAGGTCCGTGGACATGGTCTGGAAGTCCGCGGGCTCCATGCCGATGATGACGGCGTCGGGCCGGTGCCCGCACAGGCCGCAGCTGATGAGGGTGTCCACCAGGTCGGTGTCGTGCAGGGAGTTCTTGAAGGCCAGGCTGCCGCGCAGGTCGTCGCCCGTGAGGCGGTAGACGCTGCCGGGCGCGTCCCCGCCGAGCACGGCGTCCAGCACGATGACCAGGTCGTGGTCCATCATGGGGCCCATGAGTTTCATGCCCAGGGTGCCGCCGTCCATGAGGTCGACGTTTTCCGAGAACTCGTAGTGCTGCTCCAGGTGCTCCACGGCGCGGACGCCGATGCCCTCGTCGGTGTAGAGGACATTGCCCACGCCGAGCACCAGGATGCGCTTGGGGGATTGGGTGTCGGACATGGAGACCAGACTAGCGCAAAACGCCGGGCCGAACAAGTGCGCAATGCCCGGCGCAGGGCCGCGCGGCGGGCCGGGCGGACCGGAAGCGTCGGAGGACGCCGGGAGGCGTCGGGGGCCGTCGGGGGCCGTCGGGGGCCGCCGGGCTAGTGGGCCTCGGCCCAGGTGAAGCCCGTCCCCAGGTCCACCACCAGGGGCACGTCCAGCTCCACCACGCCCTGCATGAGCTCGCGCAGCCGCTCGCCCGCCTCCCGGGCCGCGGCTGCCGGGGCCTCCACCAGCAGTTCGTCGTGCACCTGGAGGATGAGCCCGGCGTCCAGGGCCTTGAGCCGCGCGTCGCGGTCCACGGCCAGCATGGCCAGCTTGATGATGTCCGCGGCCGAGCCCTGGATCACCGTGTTCACGGCCTGGCGCCGGGCCTGGGACTGCATCTGCTGGTTGCGCGAGGCCAGCTCGGGCAGCAGCCGCCGCCGCCCGGCCAGGGTGCCCACCCAGCCCCGCTCCGTGGCCCCTTGCACCACGGTCTCGTAGAAGGCCTTGAGGGTGCCGAGCTTGGCGAAGTAGCGCTCGATGAATTCCTTGGCCTGGTTCAGGGTCACGCCCAGCTCGCGCGCCAGGCGCTGCGGGCCCATGCCGTAGATGAGCCCGAAGTTGATGGTCTTGGCCCCGCGCCGCTCCTCGGTGGTGACGTCGGCCGGGGAGGCCTTGTCGAAGATCAGGGCCGCGGTGGAGGCGTGGATGTCCTCGCCCTTGGCGAAGGCGGCCAGCAGGGCCGGGTCCTGGGAGAAGTGGGCCAGCACGCGCAGCTCGATCTGGGAGTAGTCCGCCGCGGCCAGCAGCTTGCCCGGCCCGGCCGTGAAGCAGGCGCGCATGCGCGGGCCCTGGGGACCGCGGATGGGGATGTTCTGGAGGTTGGGGCCGGAGCTGGAGAGCCGCCCGGTGGCCGTGGCCAGGCGGTTGAAGTGGGTGTGGATGCGGCCGCCCGCGTCCACCAGCCGGGGCAGGGGGTCCAGGTAGGTGGAGCGCAGCTTCTCCAGCCCGCGGAACTCCAGCACCGAGTCCACCACGGGGTGGCGGCCCGAGAGCTTCTCCAGCACGGTGTTGGCCGTGGAGAGCGCCCCGCCCGGGGTCTTGCCCGCGGGCTTGAGCCCCAGGGTCTCGAAGAGCAGCTGGGCGAGCTGCTGGCTGGAGCGGATGTTGAAGTCGGTCCCGGCCTGCTCGTGGATCTGCGCGGTGAGGGCCTCGATGCGGGCGTTGACCTCGTCCAGGAAGCTCTGGAACGCGGCCGGGTCCACGGCGACGCCCCGGCGCTCCATGTCCGCCAGCACCGGCACCAGGGGGATCTCCAGGTCGCGCATGAGCCGGTCCAGCCCGGCGTCGGCCAGGCGGGGGGTCACGGCGTCGGCGTAGGCCAGGGCGGCCAGGCCCTGGGCCCCGGCGGGCAGCCCGGCCACGTCCGCGCCGGGCAGGTCCTGCCACAGGCTCTGGCGCAGCCGGGCCCAGCCGTAGTTGCGCTCCTCGGGGTCCAGCAGGTAGGCGGCCAGGGCGCAGTCGAACCAGACGGCCAGGGGCACGCGGCCCCAGACCGCCCCGCCCCCCAGGGCGGGGTCGCGCCACAGCTCGTGCAGGTCGGGCACGGCCGCCTGTCCGGCCGCGGCCAGGCGCTCGGCCAGGGGCGCGGCCGGGCCGGTGTAGCGGTACTCCTTCCCGCCGAGCCCCAGGCGCAGGCCCGCGGGCGCGGTCAGGCCGTCGGCCAGGGCCGCGGCGGGCGTCAGGCCCACGCGGCGGCCCGCCATGTCGGGCAGGTCGGCGGGATCGGAAATCTCGGTCAGCTCCAGGGGCGGGGCGTCGGCGGCCGCGGCCGGGACCGGGGCGTCCCCGAACAGGAAGAACTGGGCCGCGCCGGGCTTGGCCTTGGCGGCCTTGCCCTTGGCGGGCGCGGCGGCGGCCGGGGCGGGCTTGGGGTCGGCCGGGGCCGCGGCCCGGGCCAGGGCCAGGGCCTCGCGCGCCAGGGAGCGGAACTCGTAGTCGTCCAGGAAGGCGGTCAGGGCCTCGGCCCGCGGGGGGCGCAGGGCCAGGTCGGCCAGGGAGGTGCGGTCGCAGTCGGCCCGGAGCCGGGTCAGCCGGCGGTAGAGGAAGATGTCCTCCAGGTGGCCGTCCAGCTTTTTGCGCAGCTTTTCGGGCAGTTCGTCGAACCCGTCGCGCAGGGACTCCAGGGTGGGGTGGTCCTGCATCATGAGCAGGGCGGTCTTGGGCCCCACCCCGGGCACGCCCGGGATGTTGTCGGCGCTGTCGCCGGTCAAGGCCTGGAAGTCGGGCCACTGGGCGGGCTCGATGCCCATTTCGGTCCGGAAGTCGGCCAGGGTGACCAGGGTCTCCTTCTTGCCCGCCGGGTCCCAGAGGACCACGCCCTCGTCCAGGCACTGCTTGAGGTCCTTGTCCGAGGCCACGATGACCACGGGGCGTTCGGCCTTGTGGGCCGCGGCCAGGGAGGCAATGCAGTCGTCGGCCTCCACCCCGTCGCTCACGGTGAGGTGCACGCCCATGAGCTCCACGGCCTGGCGCAGGGGCTCGATCTGGGCGGCCAGGGGCTCAGGCATGCGCGGCCGCTGGGCCTTGTAGGGCTCGAACATCTCGTGGCGGAAGGTGGGGCCCTTGCCGTCCATGAAGAAGCCCATGTAGCGGGGTTTTTCCTCCCGCAGGATGCGCAGCAGGATGCGCAGGGCGATGAACAGCGCGCCGGTGGGCAGGCCGTCGGAGCGTTTCAGGTCCGGGTAGGCGTAGAATCCCCGGTACAGGTAGCTGGTGCCGTCGATGAGGTAGAGGGGATCCCGGTCGAGGCCGAGGCGCTGTTTGAGGGTAGGCATGGGGCAAACTACCCTGCCGTGGCGCAGGTGGCAAGGCCGGGGGGGCTGGGCGGCCGAGCGCGTCGCCGCCGCGCGCCGCCGCGCGCCGCCGCGTCACAGATCGGCGCAAGGGGAGCGAAGGCCGGGTGCCCCCGTCTGCTCCCAGAGCGGACCGGGAGAAGGACTGTTGGTTGATATTGTCAACCATATTCCTCCCTGCACTTTTGCCATTCCTCCCGAGGTCCCCGGCGACCTTCCGCTCTCATGGGGCTGCGTTGGCCTCGCGGGCCGCGTCTCCGGCGGGCGACGGGGGGCGTCCCCGGCCGTTTTCGGAGCGGGCGGGGGGAGGACTGCTAGTTGATATTGTCAACCATATTCCTCCCTGCACTTTTGCCATTCCTCCTGAGGTCCCCGGCGACCTCCCGCTCTCATGGGGCTGCGTTGGCCTCGCGGGCCGCGTCTGGCGTGGGGACCGCGGGGGGGAGCGTC
>JBFWIY010000307.1:0-4315 GCA_050255855.1 Desulfovibrionaceae bacterium | reverse complement strand
GACATCGTGCTCGACAAGCGCAGCGAGGTCTTCAGCGCCCGGGCCCGCCAGCTGGCCGTCGAGCCCGAGCCCCCCGAGTCCCGCTACGACGCGGGCGGGTTCGAGTTCGCCATTCCCACCCTGGAGCCCGGCCCGGGCCAGACCCCGGGACAGGCCCCGGCCCAGACTCCGGGCCAGGCCGCCCCGGGACAGCCCGCCCCGGCCGTCCCGGCCGCCCCGGCCCCGGGGGGAGGGCCGTAGCCGTGGCCAAGAAGCAGAAATGCCCCCCCCTGGCCCTGTGGCTGCTCACCTTTTCGGACCTGACCACGCTGCTGCTGACCTTTTTCGTGCTCCTGCTGACCATGAGCTCCATGGACCAGAGCTTCATCACCCAGGTGACGCTCTCCACCAAGGACCTGGGCGTGCTCCCGAGCAAGGGCGCGGGCAAGGTCTCGGTGGAGGCCGTGCTGGTGAGCGAGATCATGGAGCGGCCCTGGGAGGTGCTGGAGAAGCAGCAGCGCATCAAGGACCTCCTGTTCCCCGAGGAGCAGCTCCCCAAGGACGTCACCAAGTCCACCCTGGACCAGAACATGGAGGTGCTGGTCAAGGACGACGGCGTGGCCCTGGTGCTCACGGACAAGCTGCTCTTCCCCTCGGGCGGCGCAGGCCTGGACGACGGGGCCAAGGCCCTGCTGGACCGCATCCGCGACCTGCTCACCGCCCTCAACGACACGGTGACCATCGCGGGCTACGCCGACGACCGGGAGCCCGATCCCTTCCGCATCTCCGGGGACCGCGCCCTGGCCGTGCTGGGCTACCTGGTGTCCCAGGGCGTGCCGCGCGAGCGCTTCACCCTCTCGGCCTACGGCCCCTACGAGCCCCTGGACACCGCCGACACCGACCAGGCCCGCTCCCGCAACCGGCGCATCGAGATCCTGGTGCGCACCCGGCAGCCCCTGTCCGGCTATCCCTTCTGATCCCCGGGTCTGGATAATCCGGTCGGGCTCGTGTATGCTCGGCCCATCGGCATTCTTCCCCCCACCCGGGAGCAACCTGCGAGGAGGACCGGCATGGCCGACGACACCCAGGCCTTGGACCAGCCCAAGAAAAAGAAGGGCGGTCTGCTCAAGTGGATCATCATCGCGGTGGTCCTCCTGCTCATCGGCGGGGCGGCGTTCTTCTTCAAGGACAAGATCATGGCCATGGTCGGCATGGGCCAGCCCGCGGCCCAGGAGCAGCCCGCCGCGGACGCCGCCGCCCAGGACGTGCCCGCGGACATGGGCCCCAACTTCAAGGGCGAGTGGGCCACCATCGCCCCCTTCGTGGCCAACCTCAACGACCCCCTGGGCAAGCGCTACATCCGCATCGGGCTCAACGTGCAGCTGCGGGACAAGAAGGCCCTGGAAGACTTCAACGGCGCCGAGATCCAGGTCAAGGACATGCTCATCCGCCTGCTGGGCGGCAAGCAGCCCCAGGACATGATGGGGCCCAAGAACTCGCTCGCCCTGGAGCAGGAGATCGTCAGCCGTTTGAACCAGATCATCGGCAACGGCAAGGTCGTGAACATCTTCTTCTCCGAGTACCTGATGCAGTAATGCAGTCATTTCGTGCGGTTGGTTAGACTGCAAAGGAAGTGTGCACGGTTATTGCATGATGGGGGTGTCCCACCCGGGGCCGACGCGGCCGCCGGAGCCGGGCGCAGACCACGACACCCAACCCGAAGGTGACGACATGGCCGAAGACATGGATCAGGACAAGCTCGCCGAAGAGTGGGCCAAGGCCCTGGAAGACATCGACGAATCCGATGCGCCCGCCGCGCCCAAGGCCGATTCCGGCGGCGGTGGCGGCGGTGGCGGCGGCGGCGACGAGGCCCTGGCCGACGAGTGGGCCGCGGCCCTGGCCGAGACCGAGCAGGCCAGCCTGAAGAAGGAGAAGGAGCAGAAGTTCCTCCAGACCCAGGCCCACGACGTCAAGCTCAAGGACATGACCGAGACCGCCAAGGGGCCGCGCCCCGAGGGCACCAAGCGCGATCTCGAATTCATCCTGGACATCCCCCTGGAGGTCTCCGCCGAGCTGGGCCGCACCAAACTTTTGATCAACGAGCTGTTGCAGCTCGGCCAGGGCTCGGTGGTGGAGCTCAACAAGCTCGCCGGCGAGCCCCTGGAGATCTACGTCAACGGGAAGCTGGTGGCCCGCGGTGAGGCCGTGGTCATCAACGAGAAGTTCGGCATCCGCCTCACCGACATCATCAGTCCCATCGAGCGGGTGAAACAGCTTGCCTGATCCGGTATCGGCCCTCGTCATCGGCTTTGGCGCCACGGGCGCCGTCACTCTGGCCCAGGCCGGGGCGTCTCCCGCCCAGGCCACGGATTCCCTGGGCCAGGCTTTGGACGCCGTCAGCGTCAACGCCACCGGCCTGACCGCCATCCCGGCCCCGGGCCCGGCCCCGGACCCGGGCGCGCCCCTGCCCGCGCCGGTCGCCCCGGTGGTCCCGGCCGCGCCCGTCGCCCCGGTCGCCCCCGTCACTCCGGCTACCCCCGCGGCCCCGGCCGCGCCGACCATGCCGGCCGCCGCCCAGCCCGCGGCCCCGGCCCAGCAGGCCCCGGCCCTGAGCCCCCCCGGGCTGGACCAGGCCCCCCTGCCGCCGTCCCCGCCCGCGCCGCCCGCCGCCACCGCGCCCCTGGGCCTGCCCGACGCCCCCGGCCTGGCCGCGGGCGCCGGCAACCTCACGGCCCACGTCACCCCGCCGGAGATGTTCGGCATGGATTCCGGGCTGCTGCACACCGGGTTCGTCACCGCCGCGTGGCTCTGCCTGCTGCTCGGCGTCATTTTTCTGGCCTGCTGGCTGCTGCGCCGCTTCGGCCCGGCGGGCCTGCGCCGCACCAACAGCGCCATGGCCCCGCGCCTGGCCGGGCGGCTCATGCTCGGCAACAAGCAGTCCGTGGCCGTGGTCAAGGTCCTGGACCGGGTGCTGGTCCTCGGGGCCACGGAGCGGCAGATCACCCTGCTGCACTCCCAGAGCGCCCAGGAGTGCCGCGACATGGACGAAGACGAGGACGAGCATGCCTTCACCCAGTTCGCCGAGATGCTCGGCCGCAAGCAGGACGGGGGCGATGACGCTTAAGCGCCTGCTGCTGGTGCTGGGGCTGGTGCTCGTGCCCGCCCTGGCCCTGGCCCAGGAGCCCACCCTGCCCAAGATCACCATGGAGCTGGCCGCCGGACAGGCCGAGCCCAAGGAGATCTCGGTCCTGCTGGAGGTCCTCTTCCTGCTCACGGTGCTGAGCATGGCCCCGGCCATCGTCCTGACCATGACCAGCTTCACGCGGATCATCGTGGTGCTGCACTTCCTGCGTCAGGCCCTGGGCACCCAGACCATGCCGCCCAACCAGATCCTGGTCTCCCTGGCCATGTTCCTCACCTTCGTCATCATGATGCCCACGGCCACCCGGGTGTACGACGACGCCCTGCGGCCATACCTGGACGAAAAGATGACCTTTTCCGAGGCCCTGGACAAGGGGCAGCAGCCCATCCGCGAGTTCCTCTTCAAGCACACCCGGGAGAAGGACCTCTCCATCTTCTATTCCATCACCAAGACCGAGCGGCCCAAGAACCGCGACGAGGTCTCCACCCTGCTCCTGGTGGCGGCCTTCACCATCTCCGAGCTCAAGACCGGATTCACCATCGGGTTCCTCATCTACATCCCGTTCCTGATCCTGGACATGGTGGTGGCCTCCATCCTGCTCTCCATGGGCATGATGATGCTGCCGCCGGTCATGATCTCGCTGCCCTTCAAGGTGCTGCTCTTCATTCTGGTGGACGGCTGGAACCTCATCGTGGGCTCGCTGGTGAACACCTTCGGCTGACGCCCCGGCGGGGCAGAGAGGAGTATTGCGCCATGACGCCGGAATTCGTCATCGGTTTCGCCCGCAGCGCCATCGAGACCACGCTGATGATCGCCCTGCCCATGCTCGGCATCGGCATGGCCGTGGGCATCATGGTGAGCATTTTCCAGGCCGCCACCCAGATCCAGGAGACCACCCTGACCATCGTGCCCAAGATCGTGGCCATCTTCATCGCCCTGCTGGTGGCCTTCCCCTGGATCATGGACACCATGATCGCCTACACCACGAACATTTTCACCAATCTTCCCCAGTACATAAAATAGCCAGCCCCGGGGGCTGTTTCACGTGAAAAACCGGGCGGCCGGGTAGGGTTGCATCCCGTCCCGGCCGGCCGGTTGTTTCGCTGCGCGCCGGCGTCGGCCGCGAGCCGCGAGCTGCGGGCCGCGGACTACAGGCCCAGGCCCAGCTCCCGCAGAAATCCCACGTACTCGGTG
>JBFWIY010000306.1:0-4332 GCA_050255855.1 Desulfovibrionaceae bacterium | reverse complement strand
GCCGAAGCGGTCGTCGCGCTCGGCCTCCTTGAGCAGCTCGCGAAAGTCCTGGGCCACGGGGGCCTCCTGCTGTGCGGGTTGGGGGTTGCGGGGCGGGCGGGCCCGCCCCGGGAGTCGATGCCCGGCCCGGCCGGTCCGCCGCCCTATTCGATGGTCGGCTGGCTCGCGTAGGCGGGCTCGTGCAGGCAGAGCACCCGGTCCGCCAGGCCGCGCACCCGGACCAGGGTGTCATAGGCCTGCTTGGGCCCGATGTTGGTGCCCGGGGGGATGACCTCCATCTCCATGCCCCGGATGGCCGGGGGCGGATTCAGGTTCTCGGCGATGACGCAGAACCCGGTGATGAGGGTCTTGCCGCTCGGGGTGTCCACGAGGATGGACATGCCGCCCTCGGTGTGGGCCGGGGTATGGATCATGCGGATGCCGGGCAGGACGTCGGTGTCGCCGGTGAGCGGCCGGAACTGACCGCGCTCCTCGGCGTCCTCCACGTAGTCCTCCAGGTAGCGGTAGTCCAGCGGGTGCGGGTTGTGGACGGTCGCGAGCTCCTTCTCGTGCACGTAGATCACTGCGTTCTCGCACTTGTAGTCGTTCTCGCAGTGGTCGTTGTGCAGGTGGGTGTGCAGGATGACGTCCACGTCCGCGGGCTTGAGCCCGTACTGGGCCAGACCCTCCTCAAAGGTGTGGATCTTGCCGCCGATGGCCGCCTCGCGGTCCGGGCTGATGATGGGCCGCATCTCGCCGGTGTCCACCAGGACGGTCTTGTCCCCGCCCTCCAGGTACCAGCAGTAGATGGGGATGGTGTAGGGCTTCCCGTAGTCGAACTGGTAGGTCATCATGCCCTTGTCGAAGACCTTGGTGCCCATGACGATGGGGTGAATCTTGTAGGCCACGCGCCTCTCCCGGGTTTGGGGCGCCGTCCGGCCGGGGAATCCCCGGCCCGCGGCGTCGCGTTCAGCAGGAAACGTAACGCCCCACGGGGCCATGTCAATACAGCATGCCCACCACCGCGCCGGTCATGCAGGTGGCCAGCAGCCCGGCCAGCACCGAACGCAGGCCCAGGCCCACGATCTCCCGGCCGCGCTCCGGGGCCATGGCCGACAGCCCGCCGATCATGATGCCCAGGCTGCCGAAGTTGGCGAACCCGCACAGGGCGTAGGTCAGGATGACCCGGCTGCGCTCGGAGAGCTCCGCCGCGGGCACGGCGGCCAGGTGCAGGTAGGCGATGAACTCGTTGAGCACCACCTTCTCGCCCAGCAGGGTCCCGCCGGTCTGGGCCTCGCTCCAGGGCAGGCCGATGAGCCAGGCCACCGGGCTGAGCACCCAGCCGAACATGCGCTCCAGGGTGAGCGGCGCGCCGGCCACGTCGGGCAGCAGGCCCAGCAGCACGTTGGCCAGGGCCACCAGGGCCACGAACACCACCAGCATGGCCGCCACGTTGATGAACAGCCCCACCCCCTGGGTGGTGCCCTGGGCCACGGCGTCCATGCTGCTGGCGGCCACCTGCGGCGGGACCACGTGGCCGTCGGTGAGCCCGCCCGTCTCCGGCACCATGAGGCGCGAGACCAGCACCGCCGCGGGCACGCTGATGATGGAGGCCACCAGGATCTGCCCCAGGGCCCCGGGGATCACCGGGCCGAGGATCTGGGCGTAGAGCACGAGCATGGTCCCGGCGATGGTGGCCATGCCCGCGGTCATGAGGGTGAAGAGCTCGCTGCGGGTGAGCTGGCCCAGGTAGGGCCGGATGCACACCGGGGCCTCGATCATGCCCACGAACACGTTCACCGACACCCCCACCCCCAGCGCCCCGCCCAGGCCCATGGTGCGCTGCATCAGCAGCGAGAACCCGCGCACGATGAGGGGGATGATCCGCCAGTAGAACAGCAGGGCCGAAAGCGCGCTCATGACCAGGATGATGGGCAGCGAGCGCATGGCGAACACGAAGGTCGAGCCCGGGCCCGAGACCGCGAAGGGCAGCTCCGCCCCGCCCAGGTAGCCGAACACGAAGCTCGTGCCCGCCTGGGTGGCCTTGTCCAGGGCCAGCACCAGGCCGTTGAGCCCCAGCAGGGCCGAGCGCATGAAGGGCACGCGCAACAGCAGCAGGGCCAGGCCGAACTGCAGGGCCAGGCCCGCGGCCACGGTGCGCAGGCTCACCCGCCGCCGGTCCTCGCCCGCCAGCCAGGCCACCGTCACGATGGCCGCCAACCCCAGCATCCCCTGCAACATGTCTCCGCCCTCCCGCGCCGTTTTCTTTTGAAAACCCTGTACGTCCCGACGCCGACGAGCGCAACCGTTCCCCAGCCCCGGACGAGGAAATACCCGTTCTCCCGCTCGCTTCGACTTGACCTGCCGCAGGGCAAGCAGTAGGTATTAAACGGTGATTCAGCACCAATGATCCACTGAACTTTCAGCCGCCGCGGCGGGCTGCGCACGGGGTATCCGCGCCCGCCTAGGTCCGGCTCCAGCATTGCGAGAGGGAGGAGAGCGCATCATGGATGTCGAACTGGCAAAACCCTTTATCAAGGCCGCCGTAGACGTCTTGCAGACCATGGCCTTCATCCAGCCCAAGGCGGGCAAACCTTTCGTGAAGAAGAACAACGCCGCCCAGGGCGACGTCACCGGCCTGGTGGGGCTCACCACCTCGGACGGGCGGCGGGGCAGCGTGTCCATCAGCTTCACCAAGTCCGCCGCCGTGGCCATCGTCAAGAACATGCTCGGCGACGAGATCCAGGACATCATGCAGGACGTGAAGGACGCCGTGGGCGAGATCGTCAACATGGTCTCGGGCCAGGCCCGGGCCGGACTGGCCCAGCAGGGCCTGACCTTCGCCGGCAGCACCCCTACGGTCATCATGGGCGACAACCACACCATCTCCCATGTGGCCAAGACCCCCATCATGGCCATTCCGTTCACCACGGAAAGCGGCGCCTTCACCATTGAATTCTGCTTTGAATAGCTCCCCAAAACGAACCCGGACGCGCCCATGAGCATTCTCGAAGGCTTTCGCAGCAAAGATTTCCTCGAACAGATCACCCTGCTCAACGAGATCGCCGGGAGCAAGAGCCAGGAGGCCCTGCCCGAGCTGCTGGAGCTCTTCGAACACCCCATGGGCGACGCCAGCATCGACGCCATGGTGGTCAACGCCCTCAACGGCGTGCTCTCGGCCAACGAGGCGGCGGTGATCCAGGGCCTGGGGGCCTCCGCCCCGGCCTTCCGCACCCTGTGCATCCGCGTGGCCGGCGAGTACGGCTTCCCCGCGGCGGCCGCCCCCCTGGCGGACATGGCCGCGGCGGAAAAGGACCCCGACGCCCTCATCGAGATCCTCACCGCCCTGGCGCGCATCGCCGCCCCGGCCACCCTGCCGGTGTTCCGGGCCTGCCTGGGCCACGAGGACGAGCTCATCGCCGCCCTGTCCATCGAGATGATCGGCCGCTTCCGGGACGACGCCTCCCTGCCCCGGCTCATGCAGGTGGTGCTGGACAACGAGGCCCCGGACCGCTTCGAGCAGTGCGACGTGACCACCTGGAAGGCCGTGGAGGCCATGGCCGCCATCGGCACGGACGACTGCCTGGAGTTCCTGGCCGGCAGCCTGCACCACAAGAACCCCACGGTGCGGCGCATCATCACCGACGCCCTGGTGGCCCTGGGCGAGCGGGCCGTGCCCTTCGTGTCCCGGGCCTTCAACCAGGGCGCGGGGGCCGACGACAAGATCCTGGCCGCCAACGTGCTCGGCTTCATCGCCCACCGCAAGGGCGCGGACGCCCTGGTGGCCGCCCACGACAAGGGCCTCACCACCGATCCCAACGTGCGCTACGCCGTGTACGAGAGCCTGGGCCGCATCGGCACCCTCAAGGGGCTCATCTGCCTCATGGACGGCCTCCAGGAGGACGACGAACTCATCCTCATGGCCGTGGTGGGCGGGCTGGAGCGCCACGTGAACCCGGGCATGGTCCAGACCCTGAAAAAGCTCCTGGGCCGGGGCGACGCCCAGGCCCGGCGCCTGGCCGGGGCCATCTGCGCCTCCCGCGCCGTGAACCTCTTTTCCGCCCTGTATCCCGAGCCCGCCCTGGGCGAGCTGCTCATGGAGGCCGTGCGCCGCTCCAACGACCCGGAGACCGTGGACGCTTTCCGCCAGCGCCTGGAGGCCGTGGCCCCCGAGTGCGGCGACCGCGCCAAGGCCGACATGGCCTGCCTGCCCCAGACCGGCGCGACCACGGGCCGGGCCCTGGCCGCGGACGACTCCCGCTCCATGCTGGCCCTGCACCGCGCCATCCTCACGGACCTGGGCCTGGACCCCCTGCTCGCCGCCAACGGCGAGGAGGCCTACGCCGTGGTGGA
>JBFWIY010000305.1:0-4346 GCA_050255855.1 Desulfovibrionaceae bacterium | reverse complement strand
CTGGGGCAGGTTCAGGTTGTAGCCCAGCCCGGCCCCGGCCCCGCGCTCCTCGGCGAACCCGGAGAAGTACGGGTAGGCGAAGCTCGGGTGGCCGTGGATGCTCACGGTGAGCACGTCGGGCCGCTCGTAGAAGATGTCCTGGGTGCCGTTGCCGTGGTGGTAGTCCACGTCCAGCACGGCCACGGTCCCCAGGGCGGAGAGGGAGTGGGCCGCCACGGCCGCGGTGTCGAAGTAGCAGAACCCGCCGAAGGAGCGGCGCTCGGCGTGGTGCCCGGGCGGGCGCACCAGGGCGTAGGCCAGCCGGTCCCCCGCGGTCAGCCGCTCCGCCGCGGTCAGGGCGCAGTCCACGGCCCGCTTGGCCGCCTTGTAGGCGTTGGCGTTGAGGGGCGTGAAGGTGTCGATGCAGTAGTAGCCCGCCCGGACCGGCAGCTCCTTGGGGGGCCGGGCCTGGTTGCGGATGGGAAACACGTAGGGATACAACGACTTGCCCGGCGGCAGCCCGGCCACCACCCGCTTGAAGTAGCGCACCATGTCCGGGTCGTGCACGGCCAGGATGTGGCGCTCGGAAAACTCGCGCACCGGGATGCGCTCGAACAGCCCGGAGCCCTCGCAGGCCGCCAGGATGCGCCGCACCCGGGCCGGGCTCTCCACGTAGCCGCGTTCGTGCACGTGGTGGATGTCGTGCTGGTCGTTCACCGTGAGCAGGATGCGCGGGCCGGGGTGCTCGGGCACCGCCGGGACCGGGCGGTCGTCCGCGGCCGGGCGCAGCCGCACCGGGTCGTGGCGGAAGCTCTCCACGATCCGGTCCACATAGCCGGGCGGGCAGCGCTTGCCGTACTTGCGCTCCAGGATGGCCCGCACGATGCCGCGCGCCTCGTCCCGGCGCAGGGGGTGGGCCGAGCCCAGGCCGTCGTAGATGAGCACGGGCGGGCAGTCGTCCCCGCCCGGGGTGAGCGGGGTCTCAAAGGCCGTGTCCACCACCACCCGGGCCCCGAAGCGCTCGTAGAACCGGACGCGCGCCCGGGCCAGGCGCAGCCGGGCCTTGTCCGTGCGCAGGGCCGGGCAGAACTCCGGGACGTCCGGCGGGCACTCCATGAAGATGCCGCGCGCCCCCAGAAAGGCGGCCTCGGCGCGCAGCCGGGCGTAGAGCGCCCCGCCCGCCCCGCCCCCGGTGCGGCCGGGCGCGGCGGCCAGGTAGTCCAGGTAGCAGAAGGACAGGTCCGGCACGTGCAGCAGCACGGCGCAGCCCGCCAGGCGGCGGCCGGTCTCGGCCACGAAGAGCACGGTGCGGAAGCGGTGCTTGAGCGGGTCGCGCAGCTTGGCGACCAGGCCCCGGAACTCGCCCGGGGCGGCCTCGGGAAACTGGCGGCGCAGCAGCTCGGCCGCCTCGGCCAGCACGGCCCGGTCCACGGGCAGGGAATCGTCGAACACCCGGCGGATGCGGAACATGGGGAGCCTCCTGATGCCCGCCATGCTAGCCCCGCGCCCGGCCGGGCGCAACCGCGGCCTCCCCCGGGCCGCCCCGGCCCCTAGGGCCTGCCCCCGGGGCGCACGTCGCCCACCTCGAATTTCTGGTTGAGGAAATCCACCATGGTGAACCGGGGGGCGTAGACCGGCGCGCGGTCCACCAGCCCGGCGCCCTGCAGCAGGCAGACCAGGACCTCGTCCGCCAGCAGGGCGTTGGCCGCCAGGCAGCCGATGGCCGTGGTGCACGCATGGCCGGAGGCCGAGCCCTTGGCCATGCGCTCCATGACCGGGCGGTTGAAGCGCTCCTCCATCAGCGACGGCATCAGCACGCCGGGGCCGCCGGAGCCTTCCGCCACCAGCCGCCAGAACTCCGCCGGCATCATGCCGCCCGGCTCGTGGGCCACCAGCACCGCGCCGAAGCCCACGGCCCCGCAGGCGAACATGGGCAGGCCGTGCTTCCGGAGCAGGCCCGGGACCATGGCCTTGACCTCCGCGCCCTTTTCCGCGTCCATGGCCCCCACGTACAGGTCGGCCCCGGCCAGGAACCGCTCGATGTTGCCCGTGTCGATCCCCTCGGGAAAGCACTCCAGCTCCACGTCGGGATTGATGGACCGGGCCAGGTCCGCATAGACCTCCAGCTTGGGGCGGTCCATGGTGTGGCCGAAGGCCGCGGCCTGCCGGTTCATGTCCGGCGGGTCGAACACGCCGTTTTCCGCCAGGCGGAAGCGCGTCACCCCGCAGCGGACCAGGGCCAGGAACCCGCCGCCGCCCACGCCGCCCAGGCCCGCCAGGGCCACGACCCGGCTCCGCAGGACCGCCAGGCCCGCCTCGGTGAAGATGGGCCGCGCCCGGTCCAGGAAATCCTCGCTCATATCCCCTCGCAATGCCCTTCGGCGCAGTCGCACAGGGAGTAGACGGTCTCGCCGTGGGTCCGGCGGTCGGTCTCGTCCATGCCCAGGTCCCCGAGCAGCCCGGCCAGGACCTCGGGCTCGCCGTGGCAGCCCAGCTCCGCCAGCTCCATCAGCCCCTGCTCGCGCGAGAGCAGCCCGAAGTACACCCCGGCGCTCACCTCCACCAGGGACTGCGGGAAAAAGGTGGTGCGCATGTTGCGGAAGCGCATGGACTGGCAATAGTCCTTGACCTTTTCGATGCGGCAGCTGGTGTGCAGCATGCCCTTCTGGCCCGGGGGGGCCTGCCAGTCCATCTCCCGGTGCATGAGCGCCGCCACCTCAGCCCAGGTGCCGTACAGCTCGTTGGTCCGCAGCCGCCGCAGCTGCGGCAGGAAGGCGGATTCGTCCTGCCGGGCCCGCTGCAACATGCGGTCGAAGGGCGCGTAGATCGGGTCGAGAATGCGCCGGATGGAGCGCTGGTAGAGCAGGAACTCGGCGGTCAGGGCAAAGGGGTCGGACGGCTCCGGGGCGTTGGCCACCAGCTCCAGGAATTGCAGGGTCTGCGCGCGCATGGAAGGCGGTGCGGAAGGGGGCGCGGACGGCGGCGCGGACGCGGGCCGCCCCTGGCCCGTCTGGAGGCCGCGCATGACATAGCTCATGACCGCCAGCTGCACCTCCTCCACCCCCTGCATGACCATGGGGATCCGCTCCTCCACGGCCAGGGGGAAGAACAGCGCATGGGCCACCACCGGGCAGAGGCACGGCACGCCCACATTGCCGAACTGGGCGCGCATGGCGGCGCGGATGTCGTCCCAGGGCAGGGTCCGCTCCACCAGCTCCACCTGGGGCAGCAGCTCCAGGGCGCGGCGCAGGTTCCTCCGGCAGGTCTCGTTGGTGTAGGGCATGTTCCAGGACGCGGCGAGGACGCGGAGCCCGAGCTTCTTGGCCAGGTACCACAAGAGATAGGTGGAGTCCTTGCCCCCGGTGCACAGCACCATGACGTCGAACCGGGATTCCGTGTTGCCCGCGGCCATGGCCAGGAGTTCGGCGTCGTCCACCTGGTTGCGCGGCCCGGCCGGTGCGCCCGCCCCCGCGGCCTGCTCGTAGCACTGGCAAAAGGCGCAC
Source organism: Desulfovibrionaceae bacterium (assembly GCA_050255855.1). Taxonomy (GTDB): domain Bacteria; phylum Desulfobacterota; class Desulfovibrionia; order Desulfovibrionales; family Desulfovibrionaceae. Next base: position 864 of record JBFWIY010000305.1, on the reverse strand, counting down.
ACCCCGCGCTCGTCGAACTCCAGCCCGGGCAGCAGGTGGTCGTCGGCCACGCATCTGGTGCAGGTCTGCTTGCGTTCGGCCGTGGACGGCTCGCGCCGGTCCGGCGCGTCCACCACGACCCCCTGCTCCACCAGCCCCCGGAACTCCCCGCCCTGGCGCACGGCCTGGGGCAGGCCGTCCAGCCCGGCCGAGCCGTCCAGCCGGGCCAGGACCTCGGCAAGGGCGTCGGAAACGGGCAACACGGCCTGATGCTGGCGGGGCGGATTGCGCAACCCGTAATACACCAGGACCTTCCCCTGGTTCCCGTCCCGCACCGCCCAGCGGTACTGGAGCACCGGATGTTCAGGCATGTTCATGGGATTCTCCGCGCCGCGGCCTTCCGTCGCCGCGGCCTGCGTATTGAGGTGTTCCGAAGCCGTCCGGCCGGGTCCCGCATCCTCGGTTCCCCGGCATGACGCTATGCCATTCTCCCCTCAGGCTATCCCAACGCCCCACCGCGGGCAACTCTCCGCGACGCCCCGCCGTGTCCCGATCAACTAGGGGAAATGTAACACCCGAAAAACGAAAACCGCATCGACTATCCACTGTCACCCTCAACGCCATCACTTGAAACCATAAGTCCATCCACTCGGTCGAGGAATGCGGCAAGTTCGCCCGACTTGCCCACTCCTTGCGACCGCCATTCATCCATCGGCCTGACCATTGCCAGGTCATGGGCAACCTGCGACAATTCCTCCAGCTCACTATTTACCATGCCTCGGTCTCGCAGATAGAGTTGACTCCAGCGGGTAAAGGCCAGAATCCACATCGAAATCCCCAACGCATCGTCCCATCGCGACCAATCAGAGGTGCTGGCAAGGGGCT
>JBFWIY010000304.1:0-4353 GCA_050255855.1 Desulfovibrionaceae bacterium | reverse complement strand
ACCCCGTCCACGGGGCGGGAGGGCTTGTCCACCGCGCCCACCACGGCCACGGTCTTGACCCGCGCCAGCAGGGCGGTTAGCTCTGGATCACTGTGCATCGGAGCGGCTCCTTGGGGTTCCGGGGCCGCAATCTATCCCAAATATCCCGCATTGCCTAGTGCGCCATGCCCTCGGAGGTCCGCCGTGTCCCAGCCGTCCCCCTGCCTTCCGTTGAGCGAACTCGAACTGCGTTGGGCCAAGGCCCGCCGGGCCCTGGCCGAGCGCGCCCCCGAGGCGGGCGGGCTGCTGGTCTTCTCGCGCATGCACGTGTTCTGGTTCTCCGGCACCCTGGCCATGGGGGCCTTCTGGCTGCCGCTCACGGGCGAGCCCCTGCTGCTCTGCCGCAAGGGCCTGGAGCGCGCCCGGCTGGAGAGCGCCGCGCCCCGCCAGGCGGCCTACCGCAGCTTCAAGGACCTGCCCGGCCTGGCCGCCGCGGCGGGCAGCCCGCTGCCCGAGGTGGTGGCCGTGGAGATGGCCGGGCTCACCTGGGAGATGGGCGGGATGCTCAGCGCCCGGCTGCCCCAGGTGCGCTTCGTGGCCGGGGACGCGGCCCTGGCCCGGGCCCAGGCCGTGAAGACCCCGTATGAGATGGAGATCCTGCGCCGCTGCGGCGCGGCCCACCACGCCAGCCTGCACGACGTCCTGCCCGGGCGCATCCGGCCCGGCATGACCGAGCGCGACATCGCCCACGCCGCCTGGGCGGTGTTCTTCGAGCACGGCCACATGGGCCACATGCGCATGCAGAACTTCGGGGAGGAGATCTTCCTGGGCCACGTGAGCGCCGGGGAGTCGGGCAACTATCCCAGCGCGTTCAACGGTCCCCTGGGCCTGGTGGGCGAGCATCCGGCCGTGCCCATGATGGGCAGCGCGGCCCGCGTCTGGGAGCCCGGCCAGGTGCTGGCCTGCGACATCGGCTTTTCCCTGGAGGGCTACTGCACGGACAAGACCCAGCTCTATTTCGCGGGCCCGGCCTCGGCCCTGCCCGCCGAGGTGCGCCGCGCCCAGGACTTCTGCATGGCCGTGCAGGCCCGGGCCGCGGAGATGCTCCGCCCGGGCCGGACCCCGGCGGCCATCTGGGCCGAGGCCCTGCGCATGTCCGACGCCGCGGGCATGAACGAGGGGTTCATGGGCCTGGGGGGCAACAAGGTCCCCTTCCTGGGTCACGGCATCGGCCTGGCCATCGACACCTGGCCGCCCCTGGCCCGGGGCTTCGACGAGCCGTTGGAGCCGGGCATGGCCTTCGCCCTGGAGCCCAAGCAGGGCATTCCGGGCCGGGGCATGGTCGGGGTGGAGAACACCTTCGAGGTCACGGCGTCCGGCGGGGTGTGCCTCACGGGCGACCATTACGACATTCTCTGCCTGGGGTAGGCCGTGGCGCACGCCTCCGCGTCCCGACGCTTCCCGGGCGGGCCCGTTCTGGCCATAGCCCTGACCATGGCCCGGGCCGCGGGCCTGGCGGTCCTGGCCGTGCTTTGGGGCTGCGTTCCCCTGGTGGTGGACAGCGACCTCACCCGCGACCAGGCCGTGTACGCCAATCAACCCCCCGATGTGGACTGGCGGGTCCAGGCGCAGCTGGTTGTGGTGTCGGTGCGTTACTGGGGCTTCGACGGGGGCCTGCACCAGGGCCAGCTGGTGGTGCACCGGGCCCTGGCCGCGGATGTGCGCGCGGTGTTTGAGGTCATCGAGCACACGCATTTTCCCATCGAGTCCGTGCTGCCCATCGCCCATCCGCTGATCCAGGCCAAGGGTCCGTGGGGCCTGAGTTCGGACACCGGCAACACCTCGGCCTGGGTCTGGCGGGCCATCACCGGCCACGACTATCTGTCCCTGCACGCCCTGGGCCTGGCCGTGGACATCAACCCCCGGCTCAACCCCTACATCAAGGGCGATCTGGTCATCCCGGCCGGGAGCGTCCACGACCCGTCCCGTCCGGGCGCCCTCACCCGGGACGGCCCGGTGGTGGCGGCCTTCCGCCGTCTGGGCTGGGAGTGGGGCGGGGACTGGACCGAGGACGGGGCCGGAGGGAGGACGGACTGGATGCACTTCCAGAAGATTCCGCCGGAGCTGGCGGACTGGGTGCGCCGCACGCGCGGGCTGTGAGCCGGGACGGGGCGGCGGGCTAGCCGGCCGTGGGGGCCGGGAGCAGGGCGGCCAGGCACTCGGCCGCGTCGCGCACCACCGCGGGGCAGAGCCCGCGCATGCGGGCCAGGGCGGCCTTGTCGGGCTTCTGGCCGGGCGGGGGGCAGCCCTCCGCGGCCAGGATGTCGCGGCACAGGGTGGAGCCCCGGCGGGCGGCGAAGCGTTCCAGGAATTCGGCCACGGCCTGGTAGGTCCGCGCCCTGGCGGCGCGGTCCTTGGGATCGTCGCAGCCCAGGGCCAGGCCGAGCAGGATGCAGCCCCCGTTCACGGCCCCGCAGATCCCGCCGCTGCGCCCCAGCCCGCTGCCCAGGCCCGACCCCAGGCGCACGGCCAGGCCGCGCTCCAGTCCGTAGACCGGCCCGAAGGCCGCCAGCATGGCCTGGGCGCAGGACATGCCGTTGTTGATGCATTCCACGGCGTGGTCGACGGGGTCCATGGCGTTCCTCCCGGGGCGGTGCTGCGCTGTCCCAGCCGCGCAATCTGCCCGGGAAGGCCCGGTCTGTCCAGCCCGGAACAGGAGGGATATTGTAGGCGCTGGATATCGTCTGGGCTATTTGATAGTCGGACGTACTGAATCCCTGGCACAGACAAGGAGGGGGACGTGGAGCGCTATCAAGGGCTGCTGAGCTGGCTGCGGCGACAATCAAAAGACGAGATCACACTGGCGCTCTCTGAAATTGAGGGCATCAATCAGCGCGCATTGCCGCAAAGCGCACACCGGCATCAGGCGTTCTGGTCCGTTGGGCATCATCTGGGTCGGGAACTGAGCATGATCGGCTGGAAGGCGTCGCCCAAGCTGTCGTCAGGGTTCGTAAGGTTCGTCCGCCAATCGATGCAGGAGCCGCCGTCCGTGCCTGCCGGGCGGGAGGAGGCGCTTCCGGAAGGATTTTCAAAGAATCCGCCGGATATCGTGCTCATCGGATGCGTCAAGACCAAGCGTCCGGGAAGGCACCCGGCCCGCAACCTGTACCGCTCCCCGCTCTTTCGCGAACGCCGGGCCGTGGCCGAGGCGTCCGGCAGGCCATGGTTCATCCTGTCGGCCAAGTACGGCCTGCTCGAACCGGAAGCCGCCGTGGACAGCTATGAATTGTGCCTGGCCGCCCTGACGGCCAAAGAGCGGCGGGAATGGAGCGAGGGGGTGCTGCGCGATCTCGAACGGCTTGCGGGAAGCCTCAAGGGCAAGATCGTCGAGGTCCATGCGGGGCGGGCCTATCTTGGGAACGGGCTTGAGGCTGGGTTGTTGCGCAGGGGAGCCACCGTGCGGCACCCCGTCAAGGGCCTCAGCATGGGCAAGCAGCGCGAATGGTACAAACGGAACCGTACGGGGGAGCCCGTGTCCGTGAATACGGACGCCAAGACGGTTTTGCGGAGCGATCTGGCGGAGATTGTTCGGGACCTTACCCGGGACTTTTATGAGGACTCGTTCAATTTGCGCGAACGCCCCAAGGCCCCGCGCACCGGCTGGGAGGCCATGCCCGAGGTCGTTGCGGTTCGCCGTCTGGAGACGCAAGGGGCGACCCCATTATTCCGGCGGCTGTTCATTACCTTGGCGGCCGCGTTGGACAGGGCCAGAAATGCAGGCCAACTGTGGGAGGCCGCTGCTGATTTGGCCGAGGCTTCCCCTTGGGCATTCGATCCGAGCACCATTGCCTCCCGTCCTTTCGAGGTGGTCATGGCATGCCTCCGGCAAGCAAAGGTCAGTCAGCGTCACGGGCGGGACAGCCAGGCATGGAACAGGATCGCCGAGGCACTGCTGCCGGGGAACGGCCCGCAGGAGATACGGAGACTCGTCCTGGACGGGCAGGGGGATGCGGTGGAGGTCCTGCGGGCGCTTGACGCTGTCGATGGGCATGGAGCGCCGTGGTTTCCTTTTCTTCGGGGGCCGAAGATTTCGGTCGTTTGGGTACGGATGATGGCGGCTCCAGGAGGGGCGCAGATCCGTAATATCGAGGCGCTCCCCGTGGGCATGGATGTCCATGTCGCCAGGGCGACGGTGCGGTTGGGAATCGTCAGGGACGGGTTGGCGTCCGGCTGCAAGGGAAACAGACCGATTCAGGACGCGTGGCGGGCTGGAGCCCATGCGGCGTTGGGGCCGGAAGCCATCCGCGGGACCTCCGCCGCCCTTGACCCCGCGTTGTGGTTTTTCGGCAAGTGGGGCTGCTCGGAGTGTGAGAA